>CAYMKT010000001.1:0-4895 GCA_964391065.1 uncultured Terrimonas sp.
CGTCGCCCGCCTCCGGCCCAAGGTCTATAACCCAGTCGGCATTTTTAATTACATCGGTGTTGTGCTCTATTACCCAAATAGAATGTCCCTGTTCAATTAATGCCCGGAACGAGGTCAGTAATTTATTGATGTCGTGAAAATGCAGGCCGGTAGTGGGCTCATCAAAAATAAAGAGAATATGCCCCTGTGATTTGCCTTTGCCCAGAAAAGAAGCCAGCTTAACTCTTTGGGCTTCGCCGCCGGAAAGCGTGTCGCTCGACTGCCCGAGTTTTATATAACCCAAACCAACATTTGCCAGCGGCAATAGTTTAGCATGAGTGTCTTTTTCGTCCTTAAAAAACGCCAGGGCTTCATCTACGCTCATTTCCAGCACATCAAAAATGTTCTTGTCCCTGTATTTTACCTCGAGCACTTCCTCCTTAAACCTCTTACCCTGGCAAACCTCACAGGTCAGGTGCACATCGGCCAAAAACTGCATTTCAACCACCTGCTCTCCTTCGCCTTTGCAGGCATCGCAGCGGCCGCCTTCTACGTTAAATGAAAAGTGTTTGGGTTGAAAGCCATTTATTTTACTCAAAGGCTGCTTTGCATATAAGTCCCTGATTTCATCGTAGGCTTTAATATAGGTTACAGGGTTGCTTCGCGAAGATTTACCGATTGGATTCTGATCAACCAGTTCAACCTGGGTGATGTACTCAATATCGCCGGTAATTTTTTTATGGATACCTACTTTATCAACAAACTCTCCTTTTATTTTTTTAAGGGCAGGGTATATTACCTGCTTCACTAAAGTGGTTTTTCCGCTGCCGCTTACACCGCTCACCACGCAGAGTACATTCAGGGGAAACTCCACCGTAATGTCTTTTAGGTTATTTTGCCTTGCGCCTTCTACAACCAGCGACCGTTTCCATTTGCGGACATGTATGGGGTGATCTATTTTTAGTTCTCCCTTCAGGTATTTTCCGGTAAGACTTTCTTTATTATTAATAATATCATCATAATGTCCTTCTGCAATGATCTCTCCGCCTAAATGACTGGCCAGCGGGCCCATATCAATAATATGATCAGCCTCTTTCATCATCATCTCATCGTGCTCAACCACCACTACTGTATTCCCCAGGTCTCTGAGTTCCTTCAATACTTTTATCAACCTCGCAGTATCCCTTGAATGAAGCCCGATAGAAGGCTCGTCAAGAATGTATAAGGAATTGGTAAGGTTGCTACCCAGGTTTCTGGTTAGCTGTATGCGCTGGCTTTCACCACCACTAAGGCTATTTGCCAGCCTGTTCAAACTAAGATATCCTAAACCCACATCAAGCAACACCTGCAAACGCTGATGAATTTCAATAAACACCCGTTTAGCTACCTTGTTATCGTAGTCGCTAAGCCGGATGCTGTCAAACCATTGTTTCAGGTCTTTTACCTGTAGCTCGCATAATTCCCCAATATGCCTGTCTGCCACCTTTACATACAAGGCCTCTTTGCGTAACCGGTAACCCTTACACTCGGGGCAAACGGTTCGGCCCCTGTAGCGCGACAGCAATACCCGGTATTGTACCTTGTAAAGGTTTTGCTCCACCTCCTTAAAAAAGTCGTTGATGCCATTCGCATAGCTGTTACCATTCCATAATTCATCATATTGCCCGGGAGTAAGATCGATAATAGGTTTATGTACGGGAAAACCAAATTGTTTTGCCGCTTTAATAAATTGATCTTTCCATCGACTCAGTTTTTCTCCCTTCCATGGCGCTACCGCGCCTTCATACAGACTTAGCCTGGGGTCGGGTATCACCAGGTTGGCGTCAATTCCCAGCACCTGCGAAAAGCCCTCGCATACAGGACATGCGCCGTAAGGATTATTAAATGAAAAGAGGTTAGGAACAGGTTCTTCGAATTTTATTCCGTCTTGCTCAAATTTATTGGAGAAATGTAATTGTTTTATTCCGTTTATTTCAATCAGCATCTCACCTTCTCCTTCAAAAAAAGCAGTACTAACAGAGTCGGATAAACGATGTTCATCATCTTCATCAAATTCTTTCACCACAATCCGGTCAATTAAAATGCAAATTGCGAAGGATGAATGACCGGCGCCGAAGCGTTTTTTTAACTCACTTTCTTTAAGATCAAGCGCTTCTTCAATGCGCACGGTTTCGGCTTTACCTGGTTCCGTCATCATATATAGCCTTGAAAATCCCTTTTGAAGCAGGATGTTTAATTCTTCCCGGATATTCCTTTTCCCCTGCAGCCGGAACGGCGACAGTACCAATACCTTGTCACCTTGCTGCTGCCTGGTAATGACTGCCAGCACATCTTTTACATCATCTTTTTTTACTTCCTTTCCGCTTACGGGCGAAATGGTTTTTCCTATCCTTGCATAAAGCAAACGCAGGTAATCGTATACTTCCGTCATACTACCTACCGTGGAACGCGGTGTACGGGTGATCACTTTTTGCTCGATGGCTATAGCGGGGCATAAACCTTTAATGAAATCCACATCAGGCTTATTCATCCGGTTTAAGAACTGGCGGGCATAGGCACTCAGGCTTTCGGCATATCTTCTCTGCCCTTCAGCAAATAAGGTATCAATGGTGAGTGATGATTTTCCCGAGCCCGAAACGCCGGTTACCACTACCAGTTTATTCCTTGGAATTTCTACGGTAATGTTTTTGAGGTTATGTACCCTTGCGCCCTTAATAAATATGTTTTTATTAGTTTGTTGCGCGGCTTTGTTCTTTTTGCTGGAAGATGCAGTGTTCATAAACGTTCTCAAAATTAATACTAAATTGTTTAGTTTAAACAATGCAGTCCCAAATAGAAATTAGAATTGATGATTTATTGCGTGAAATGTGATTTATTTAATATTTTGTTGTTTATCGAAGTTTTTCAAATGTTAATCGAAATTTATTTAACAAAAGTTTGGTTCTTTAAAAAAAAGCAATATATTAGCAGTCCCAATATCATACGAAAGAAACTAGAATTTAAATCATTACCGCCTATTTGGTATTAACTTCTACTTCTTATAATATGTTATTGGGGATATCAAAATCCCAACCATTAAAAACCGTAGAAGTTTATGAAACCCCTAACCAATTTGCCTGACCAGCAATTGATCCATCTCTTTATGAATGGAGATGCGTCAGCGCTGGAAATTCTAATTGTCCGTCACAAGGACAAAATCTTCACTTCCATTTTTCTGCTCGTAAAAGACAAGTATCTTGCTGAAGACATTTTTCAGGATGTTTTTATCAGGGTTATCGACACTATCCGTAGTGGCCGTTACACAGAAGAAGGAAAGTTCCTCCCCTGGGCAATGCGTATTGCTCACAATCTTTGCGTTGATCATTTTCGTAAAGTAAAACGCACACCTGCGATTAAAACAGGTGATGATCGCGACATTTTTGAAGTGATTAATTTTTCGGAAGATGGCGTTGACCGCCGTATGATGCAGCGTCAAAGCCATGATCGCGTTCGCGATATGCTTGATCATCTGCCCGAAGATCAGCGCGAAGTGATCGTTTTAAGGCACTACGCCGAATTAAGTTTCAAAGAAATTGCTACGTTAACCGACTGCAGTATTAATACGGCATTGGGGCGTATGCGTTATGGTTTAATCAACCTGCGCAAAATGATGCAGGAAAAACAAATTGCATTGTAACTACATTTACCCAAATCAAAAAGGGTTGCATGAACTTCGTGCAACCCTTTTTAATTCCCGCTTCTCCATCACAAATATCTTTTATCCTCCAACATTAACTTTGAATGCAACTTCAGATGGAGGTAAGCATTCCTTATCATCGCACACCATGAATTCTACAGATCCCCCTATGTTGGTTTTAATGTTCTTTTTCAGGTTCACTACCTGTACAAACTCTACTTTGCTTTCGTAATAATTCACATCGCCGCCCCAAACCGCTTCATGTTTTTTTATCAGCTTACCTATTTCTTTAACGTTACCATCTAAATTAAGCATTGGATTTTTTGTAAAGGTAAAGGAAGTAGCTACCGGCCCTTCAACACCAACATTTTGCGCATACATATGATACTTGCCATTGATATCGGCAGTGAAACGAATCTCATACGTGTTATCATTTATTTTTTTTGATGCAAAATTCCAGTTTACCATTCGGGCAGAACCGGTTTGTGCAAAAATAGCATTGACAAAAAACAGAAGGAAAAGGGTGATCTTGATTCGTTTCATGATGGTGAACATGTATTAAAAAATACGGCTGAACAAATTTCGTATAAACGGTCTTAAAAATTTGTCAAAAAAAGTCTTGTACAACTGTCTTTTCTGAAAGCAGTAAGTCCTTAAAAATTTTTTGGCCGTCAATATTTCCCAGAGCCGTATTACATGCTCTTTCAGGATGTGGCATCATGCCAAAAACGTTGCGTGCGCTGTTGGTAATGCCCGCTATGTTACGGAGGCTTCCATTGGGATTGGCAGCAGCCGTCACCATGCCATTTTTATCGCAATAGCGGTAAATGACCTGGTTGTTCTTTTCCAGCATATCAAGTGTTTTGTCATCGGCATAATACCGGCCTTCTCCGTGGGCCAGCGGGATTTTTAAGGCCACCCCATCCGCGCCCTTTATAAATATGTTTTTACAAACGAATTTCATGTTTTCATTACGAAGCAAAACACCGGGAAGTAAACCTGCTTCACAGAGTATTTGAAAACCGTTGCAAATACCTAAAACTTTACCTCCACTTTGGGCAAAGGATATAACACTTTGCATCATGGGGCTAAATCTTGCAATAGCCCCGCAACGCAGGTAATCTCCGTACGAAAATCCTCCTGGTAAAACAATGCAATCCTGCCTCCCGAATATACTAAGGTCCCTGTCCTTATGCCAGAGTTCAACGACTTCGCAGCCGAGGTCGTCTCTTAATGCATT
>CAYMKT010000001.1:4995-9239 GCA_964391065.1 uncultured Terrimonas sp.
CTTAACGGGGAACAGAACCTACGAAAAGCAATCGAGGTATACATGAGCAATCGCTCCGGGTATACATCACATGAAAAGTTTACATTTTTATAAACAAGTTTGAAAAAATGATCATTGTATGCTTAAGGAAGAACGCCAGGCTTATATTCTTCACCAGGTAAATCTTCATAATAAAGTCCTGTCTTCTCATTTAAGTGAACAAATGCAGGTTTCTGAAGATACAATCCGGCGGGATTTGCTTGATTTGTCGCAGGAGGGTAAAATTATAAAAGTGCATGGGGGCGCTTTATCCAATTCCTTTCACCAGGGTGTTTCTTCCCAGAATGTGTATTCCGTCGATGAAAAAAGAACAATTGCTTACAAAGCAGTAAGTCTTATTCAAGATGGCATGTTTGTGCTTACATCTGGCGGCACCACTATCATAGAATTAGCGAAAATACTACCTAAGGATTTACAGGCAACTTTTGTAACAGCAAGCATACCTGCCGCATTTGAGTATGCTCATCATCCCAGTATTGAGATCATCGTTATCGGCGATAAGCTTTCTAAAAATGCTAAAATAACGGTAGGCGGTGAAGCTATCGCAAAGATCCAGCAAATAAGAGCAGATATCTGTTTGCTTGGGGTAAATGCTTTCGACGCAACAGATGGATTGACGGATAACGACTGGGATGTGGTGCAGATGAAGCAGGCGATGATAAAAACTTCAAAAAAAGTGGTGGCCCTTTCTATCTCCGAAAAGATCAATTCACGGCAACAAATAAAGGTTTGTCCTGCAAGCGCCATTGACATGCTTATTACAGAACTGGATCCTGATGCCGAATTATTAAGACCTTATCAACAGATGGGTATCAAAATCCTCTGATAACAGGTGGGGTTGAATTCTCCTCCATTAAGCCGGGCCGCCTCCGGCAGATAATCCTATCCATATATTCAGTGCAAGAATAAAAATCACAAACACCCAGTGTAAAACAATCGGTAACCATTTCTTTTCTGCATAAAAGGAGGTATAGGCATGAAATGCGGCAAATGGTAAAGCGCATAAAATCCAGTACTCAAAAGTAGATGTAAAGTTGACGAATGGGATAAACAATGCAATCAGCAGGTAAACAAGCATGAGACTCCAGCTTTTACGCACTTGTATCAGCATGCGAAGAATATGATGCTGAATGTAAAAGCCGCTTATTAAAAAGGGTACTACAAGCAACATAATACCACCCCAGGCCCAAATATCCTGAAGGAACTTAGGAAAACTAACCGAAACAGACGGAAGGTAGGTTAATGGATTCCAACTGCCAGATAGGAAAATAAAGGCGAATAAAAAATAATACGGGGTGAGAATACCCAATAACGCAACAAGCCACTCGCTAAAATGAAACGGCCGTAAGTTAATTAATGCGGCAAACAGCAGTATTGAAAAACCAATTGCCGGGAAATAAAAAAATGAGGCGAGCCCAACGATTATCCCCGCATTAAACAATTGGGATTTAGGCCGGGGATGGTTGAATAGCCTGCTCAGAATTGCCCAAACTGATACCATTAAACTATTAACGATAAGCGTTGATGATAGCTGGTTCCATTCCGGGAAAAGGGAAGTAATGAGTATGTATGAAACTGCCGGAAGGTAATTTGGCCTCGGCAACAACTTTTCATTATTGACAATATTGTTGAATGTGATAGCCTGGGTTAAAGTAAGCACCCACACGACTAAGGGGTAAATAACCGGCACAACCTGACCGGCAGGCGCCAAAAAATTCAAAAATTTATGGTATAGAAACCCATCCGTTACCTGGGGCCTGGGAATATATGGATGCAGAAAGGAATACCACTTAAGTATAAATGCATACGCCAGCAATAAAACAACATTAACAGGCGAATTGGTTTTAAAAGAGTTTATCAAAGGGGTGCTTTTTAAAAGTCAATCTTGGCAAAGCAAATGTAATTTCTGTACACACATGGCATAATAACCTGTTTTGCTCCCACTTGCTTGCCAAATTTGGGCAAAAATTCAAAATCCTTGTCCAGATTTTTAAGAGTTGGAGAGCGGTTTATCTGGCCATTGGGTCCAACACTTTGTTCCGATAACAACTTGAGTCGTCGTTCAAGTTGGTTATATAAAAAATTGATCTCTCCACCTGTGTTGTAGATAAGATAAGACAAACCGTCTTCCGAGTTATCATCGAACTGGCTTTTGTGCAATATGTTTGTCCACTCAATACTCGCATTGGCATCGAAAGAAAACAAAGCGATATTCTCACTATAATACCTCGTGCCGTAGCCGTTGTTCCACCTGTTCGATGAATTGGCATATCCCCCATAAGGGCTCCAGTAATTATTGTAAGAAGAATATGGGCTCATGCTGTAAGGGCTGTACAGGTAGTCGTATCGATTCCAGTTATTACCACGCGACGAAGTGAAAAACAACTCACTTACTATTAAAAACCCGCCATCTCTTTTCGGAAATATCTGCCTGATAAAATAATCGTTAAACGCGGTTTTGGCCGAGGTGTTCTCGGACTTTGCATTTTCCTTTAGTTCATCATCAAATATATTATAGGTTTCCGCTTTTATTCGATTATTTGCTTTATCCCATACGGTAATGTATAGCCCTTCAACATTTCCGCGTCGCTGCCTGTAAAACAATGAACTGATCAGGTAGGTTTTGTTGATGTTATCGGCCTTGATTTTTACCTCATCAAGAAAATTATTCGTAAGCGGAATATTATTTACCTGAAAGCTGTCCAGCATAGCCGGCTTGAGGAGTAAGTCCATTTGTACTATGTAATCCCGGCTTCCGTTTCTGCTGCAGCGGGTAAAAACAAAATCCCCCTCATTATCCACTATAAAATCGCTGAACACCGCATCCTTTTTTTGCATCACTACCGGCAACGTGCTTTTTTTCCGGAACTCCATCTTGTCGTTGAAAAGCAGCGTTGTAAAAATATAATTCCGGTCGTTTCGTTTATTGATCTTGAATACAACTATGTTTTTTTTGTCTTCACTATAGATGGTGGAATAAATTTTATTATCACCGGTGGTGGTGCCAATCTGGGTGGTATCAATCTCTACCGGTCCTACCAACTTCTGTCCTTCAGCATCCATCTTCACCACATTGCAATACACAATATTCCTTTTTTGATATTGATATACCATGTAAAAAAAATCAGGATAAGCAACAAAATCCACATTTATCAGTTTTTCCGGTATAAAATCAAGTCCGATTTTATTTTTTAGTTTCATGTCCGGACCAAATATGGATAGGTCGTTTTTTGATCTGTAATTTTTATAAACCGCAATATTGGCGCCTACCTTACCAATAATCTCAAAATTTACCTGGCGGTAGTCTTCCCTGTCAGGCTCTGAATAATGTATCCGTTGGGCCAAAACCCAACCTGGCAGGGCCAATATCATCAAAGCTGATATTAATATATTCTTATGCCCCATTTCAAATTGATTTTGTTATTAAATATACGTATCTGTGCCGCAAATTAGATGCTTTTTGACGATTGAATATGCGGCGGGGTTTTTTTTAACCAAACATATAATTTTGGATTGCAAAACTGCTTTTTAAGTGGGGATCCAGGCAATGATTGCTGAACTTTCTATTTGCGATTGTAATTTACCTTATACCTTTGACGTTTGGGCGAGCAGATTAGATTAGAATAACTTAATCAGTATTTTAGCCGTGGGCAAATATACCAATAAAGCTACCGCAGCCGGCCTACTTATAGCACTTGGAATTATTTACGGAGATATCGGAACATCTCCATTGTATGTATTTAATGCTATCATTACCGGCAGGGCTATTACTGAAGACCTGATTGTGGGAAGCCTCTCCTGCATTATTTGGACCCTCACTCTTCAAACTACCATCAAGTACGTAATACTGGTGCTTCGGGCGGATAATAAGGGAGAAGGAGGCATCTTCGCTTTGTATGCACTTGTGCGGCGCAGGAAAAAATGGTTGGTGTTGCCGGCCATGATTGGTGGAGCTGCATTGCTGGCCGATGGTATGATTACTCCTCCAATTACGATTACCTCTGCTATTGAAGGTTTGCAAAAAGTTCCCGTTTTTCATGATCTCAGCCAGTACATCATTTATATCGTTTTATGTATCGTATCTGCATTTTTTTTCCTGCAGCAATTCGGCACAGCCTCCATTGGTAAGTTTTTTGGGCCTGTAATGGGTATATGGTTTACCATGCTGGCGGTTTTGGGTATATGGCATCTTTTTGATGATCTCT
>CAYMKT010000001.1:9339-14808 GCA_964391065.1 uncultured Terrimonas sp.
ATATGGTTTACCATGCTGGCGGTTTTGGGTATATGGCATCTTTTTGATGATCTCTCCATTTTAAGGGCGTTTAATCCCTGGTATGCCGTAAAATTGCTCAGTTCAAACCCGGGGGCTTTATGGATATTGGGAGCTGTTTTTTTGTGTACAACAGGTGCGGAAGCATTGTACAGCGACCTTGGCCATTGTGGAAGAGAAAATATCCGCATTTCATGGATCTTTGTGAAGAGTTGTCTTCTGCTAAACTACCTGGGGCAGGGCGCCAGTTTGCTCAGGCATAACCTTAATGTTCCTGCAGGAATTCATTCTTCTATTAATCCCTTTTTTGATCTGATGCCTGGTTGGTTTATTATCCCGGGTGTAATAATTGCGACCGCTGCTGCCGTTATCGCCAGCCAGGCCATGATATCGGGTTCGTTTACACTTATAGGTGAGGCCATTCGCCTGAATCTGTGGCCGCGGTTGAAGATAAGGTATCCTTCTGAAGAGAAAGGGCAGTTGTTTATTCCCTGGTTAAACACCATGATGTTCCTGGGCTGCTCTGCAGTGGTACTGTATTTCCAAACTTCGTCACGCATGGAGGCTGCTTATGGACTGGCCATCATTATTACTATGCTTATGACGACCATTCTTTTTGCCAATTACCTGGTAAGTCACCGTGTAAAATCTGCCTGGATTTGGCTTTTTCTGATAGGCTATATCATTATTGAAGGAGGGTATTTATTTGCATTGCTGCAAAAGTTTACACATGGAGGTTATATTACGGTCATTATCGGAGGACTGATGTTCATGATCATGTACATATGGTTCAGGAGCAGGAAGATCAAGAACCGTTATGTGGAGTTTGTAAGGCTGGAAGATTACTTGCCGCTGTTGCAGGAGCTTAGCAATGACAATTCCGTTACTAAATATGCCACGCACCTGGTATATCTTACCAGTGCTAATAACCCAAAGGAAATTGAGCATAAAATCATTTATTCTATTTTAAACCGAAAACCTAAGCGGGCCGATATTTATTGGTTTGTGCATGTTGATACGATTGATAACCCTTATACCTCAGAATACGAAGTGCAGACCATCATTCCGAATGAAGTCATTCGTATCGAATTTCGCCTGGGTTTCCGGGTTGAACCACGTATCAATTTAATGTTCCGGAAAGTGGTGGAAGATATGGTGGCAAATAAAGAAGTAAATATTACCAGCCGCTATGAAAGTCTGCAGCGCAATAATGTTGTAGGAGATTTTCAGTTTATTGTAATGGAAAAATTCCTGAGCATGGATAACGACCTGCCTTTCTGGGAAACGCTTATTATGAAGGGTTATTTCTGGGTGAAGGAAGTAAGCTTATCCGAAGAACGTGGATTTGGACTGGAGCCCAGTAATGTTACTGTTGAAAAATTTCCACTTATTGTGGCGCCGCTATCCAATATGAAATTGGAAAGAATACATGCAGATTAATGGACTCCGACGTTATCATTTCATAACCGAAACTTTGCCTGCTGTTGCCCGTTACACTACTATATATTATTGCGAGCATTATTTCATTAATTGCTATGCTCTATTTTTTGCAGGAGAGACTCATATTCAAACCCGAGAAACTGCCGGCTGATTTTAAATTCGTATACGAGGTTCCTTTTAAGGAATTGTTCTTTGACATAGAACCCGGCGTAAGTATTAACGGACTTCATTTTTATGTAAAGGATCCCCTTGGGCTTATCCTCTATTTTCATGGCAATAGCAGAAGTATTAAAGGTTGGGCAAAATGCGCAAAAGATTTTTACAGGTATCAGTACGACGTGGTATTGGTAGACTACCGGGGATTTGGCAAAAGCACCGGTAAACGGAGCGAGGCGAAAATGCTGGCCGACATGCAGTTTGTTTACAGCAGGTTGGCAGAACAATACCAGGAAAACCACATGCTGGTATACGGAAGGAGTATCGGTAGTGGCTTTGCCGCTAAAATAGCATCGGAAAATAAACCCCGTTACCTGATATTAGACGCACCCTATTATAGTTTTCAAAAAGTGGCTGAACGCTTTCTGCCCATTCTTCCGGTTAAATACGTTTTAAGGTACCACCTGCGCACCGACCGTTGGATACGCCGCGTAAACTGCCATACTTATATTATTCACGGCACAAAAGACAGACTTATTCCAATAAGCCACAGCGAAAAACTGGAACGGTTAAACCCCAATAAAATTACGTTGATCAGGATTATCGGCGGCAGGCATAATAATCTACCTTCGTTTCCTGAATATCATAATTTTTTGAGAGATATTTTGAAATACTAGCAAAGTGAACAATCAACACCTGCCGAAAAGAAAAAAGTGGTTGCGATGGTTCAATATCGCACTGGTTATTTACCTGTTCGGCGGCATTGCTGTATTCTGGCTTCAGGACAGATTCATGTTTCATCCCGAAAAGCTCCCGGCGAATAAGCCTTACGATTTTTCTGCTCCCCACAGGGAAATTCAAATGCAGTTGAATGAAGAAACCAGTATAAGCGTTGTGCAATTTCTAACCACCGGCAGTTTGCCCAAAGGGGTGGTATTGTATTTTCATGGCAATCGTAAAAATATCGCCTGGTATGCGTCTTACGCTTCAAGTTTTACCAAGAACGGGTATGAGGTTTGGATGATGGACTATCCGGGGTTTGGTAAAAGTACCGGCGTTTTAAGCGAACAAAATTTATATGAAGAGGCGGCTCAACTCTATATTATGGCGCTTTCAAAATTTGATGCCCATCGTATTATTATCTACGGAAAATCTTTGGGAACGGGTATTGCTTCATGGTTGGCCTCCAAAAGAACTGCTCAACAACTCATACTGGAAACGCCTTATTACAGCATAACCTCACTTGCCCGGCATTACATTCCAATTTATCCGGTCAATACGTTGATAAGGTACAAGTTGCCCGTATATAAGTACCTGGCACTTGTTAATGCCCCGGTTACTATTTTTCACGGTACCAGCGATAATGTAATTCCATACCATAATGCAGAGCGTTTGATGGCAATAATTCAACCGAAGGACAAGTTTATAACCATTGAACATGGAGGTCATAATGATCTCAGTACTTACCCGCAGTTTAACCGGCAGTTAGACAGCCTGTTAAATATGAGATAGTGAGTTGATTTTTCAGATGGCTACAATATTTGAACGCTTGTTTTTCTTCACTTTTTCCGGAATGGATAATATGATCGCTTCGCGAAATACCTCTATCAAACGCTTTTTAATAATGTCGCGCTGTACCACCAGACTGACCTCACGTACAGGCGCCGGATTTTTAAACTTACGTATCAACTGCAGTTGTTTTGGCGGCATATCCAGGGTTGCCAGTTCCGGCAGTATGGTAATGCCGTCATTAAGGTCCACCATGCGCCTAAGGGTTTCTATGCTTCCTGTTTCATAATCAAAGTGGCTGCCGGCGCGGCTTTGCTTTCGAAGTTCGCAAAGGTTTTCGATCTGCGAGCGAAAGCAATGCCCTTCCTCCAGTAACCATAATTTATTGGGGTCAATATCCTGAGCGAGCACATAATGTTTGTTGTATAAAGCATTATTTTTTGAAACGTAGACCAGTAATTCCTCGTAAAACAGCACATACTCTTTTATGCCCTTTTGCTGAAGAGGTGTTACCAATATGCCTGCATCGAGAGATCCTTCTTTCAGTGAATGAATAATATGATCTGTGGTCATTTCGCTTACGATCAGTTTTACTTTTTCATACCGGAGTGCAAACTGCTGAATGAATAGCGGCAATAAATAAGGCGCCAGGGTAGGAATGATGCCTATTCTGAGTTCACCGGTAAGCACGCCTTTCTTATACTCAATCATTTCCTGCAAGGCATTTCTCTGTGCAAGAATGTTTTTAGCCTGCAACAATACCTCTGCTCCAATTGCGGTAGGAATTACAGGTTGTTTGCTGCGATCAAATATCGTTATACCCAACTCTTCTTCCAGCTTTTGAATCTGCATACTTAAAGTGGGCTGGGTAACATAACAATGGTCGGCTGCCAGTGTAAAATGCCTGTATGTATCCAGTGCAATGATATACTCCAATTGGGTAAAAGTCATGTTAATCAACTTAATTGATGGGAAATGTAAAAATAATCAATCGAAACGATGATTAAAACGGTTTAAGAAATGAACTGAGCAGGTTCCCGCTAGGTGTAGTAAAAGAAAAACCCGGCATTCAAAAACGCCGGGGCATTATATAGGTTCTTTACTATACCCTTTATTATTTAGTAATGTAAAATGAGGAAATGCCTTGTTAAAGATTCCAGCAACGGAACATCCGATTGAATTACTTTTTCCTCTGCGCCTGCTTCAGAACATGTTACATTATGCACTACGCGCTTATAGGTATGGGAGGCATAGCTGAATAATAATCCGCCGGCCGCCAGCAAAGCGATTATCAAAACCACTTTGTTTTTATTTTTCAGCGTTTTGTACATGTAATGCGAAATTAATTTTTATTTATATATATCCAAAGAAGTGAATGTTAATTACTGTTAAAATCTGTGGTATAACGAAATGGGCATTATAATGTTACAGGCGTTTTTATATTTTAAAAAGCACGTAGGTTTGCAGCCGGTATTGATTTGCCGGAATACCATTAATGAATGTTAAAAAGTCTTATACCAACGTAATGATGTTAAAATATGCTCCTTTTGTTTTTTTGAGTGCTTTTGCCTTTTTTATTTCGTCCTGTTCTATGAACAATGTTGAGCAGGACAACTCATTGAAAAAGTATTTTGATGACAACAAGGTGGAGGGAAGCTTCGCCCTGTTTGATAATGGCAGGGGAAAATTTGTAATATACAATTTGAAAAGGGATACCACACGTATGCTTCCTGCTTCTACATTTAAAATTGTAAACGCACTGATCGCTTTGCAAACCGGCATGGTAACAAGCGATAGCACAATCATAAAATGGGATGGCATAGAAAGAACGATCGGGAATTGGAACCAGGATCTTAGTCTTGCAGATGCCTTCCGCTATTCATCCGTTCCTCATTTCCAGGAATTGGCCAGGCGAATTGGGAGAAATACGATGCAAAAATGGGTGGACACGCTGAAATATGGCAATATGAAACTTGGACCCGCAATAGATTCCTTTTGGCTGGATAACTCGCTTAAAATATCGCCAGACGAAGAGTTAGGATTGGTGAAAAGATTATACTTCGATCAGTTACCCTTTCGAAAAGGGGTTCAGCAAACCGTGAGGGAAATGATGCTGCAGGAAGATAATAGTAATTATACATTAAGCTACAAAACGGGTTGGGGTTTTAATGCAGATCACCGTAGCATTGGATGGATAGTGGGCTGGATTGAGGAAAACCAGCATCCGTATTTTTTTGTGCTTAATATTGAATCTGGCGACCCTAAAGCAGACATCCCGGCCATACGCAAACGGATACTGACGGATATTCTAAAACAATCCGGATTTTTTGAAGGTAAAATGTAGCT
>CAYMKT010000001.1:14908-21204 GCA_964391065.1 uncultured Terrimonas sp.
GCGGAGTTCTTTTGGCGCCACTGTTGTGTATTTTGAAGCAGCAATTACACAATATTATATAGCGAAAAGCATTATTAATCCACATTACAATTGATTTGTTTCGTTTCGAACACATAGAACATTTGCTATTACTGTTATTGATTCCGGTACTGGTTTTATTATTCAGAACTGTACTGCGCTGGAAAAAAAATACGGTGAAAAAAATTGGTGATGAAGCACTTGTAAAAGAGCTTATTAGCAACTTCTCTCCCAAAAACTACCTGTTTCGCTTTATCGTTATGCTGGTTTCGTTTGGCTGCCTTGTGATTGCCGCGGCTAATTTACAATCGGCAACCCAGGTGGAGCAGGTAAAACGCCGGGGCATAGACATTATTATAGCCATTGATGTTAGCCGAAGCATGCTCGCGGTTGATATTAAACCCAGTCGCCTGGAAAGGGCAAAACAATTTGTAAATAAATTGATGGATAGACTGCAGAACGACAGGGTAGGATTGGTGCTGTTCGCAGGAAGAGCGTATATGCAAATGCCACTCACCTCCGATCATACTGCGGCAGGATTATACGTAAGTAATGCCGGACCCGACGCCGTGCCGGCACAGGGAACGGCTATTGGAGAGGCGCTAAAAATTTGTAATGGCGGCTTTAACAAAGAGGATAAAAAGTACAAAGCAGTTGTGCTGATTACCGATGGCGAGGATCATCATGACGATGCTGTTGCCGTTGCCAGGGAATTGTCCGGAAATGGAGTGCTTATCAATACCATTGGCGTGGGTACTACGCAGGGATCACCCATTCTTAACGCTATTACAGGGGAGCGTAAACGCGATTTGCACGGTAACGTGGTGATTTCGAAGTTGAACGAGCAGGAATTAATAGACATAGCACACGAAGCAAATGGCATTTATCAGCAATTGAATGACATTGAAACGGCAGTGGATAAAGTTGTTGGTCAATTTGCAGGAATGGAATTGAAAACGATTAACGACAATCGTATGCGTCAATATCGCAGCTTTTTTCAATGGTTCCTTATACTGGCTTTTGCAGGGCTTGCAGGCGAATTGTTTATTTCCGAAAAGAAGCCCATTAAAATGCAATGAAATTTATCTTACTATACATATTACTCTTGATTCATGCGGAAGGTTTTTGCCAGGAAACCAACCGTTTAATTGGAGAGGGGAATGAAGCCTACCGGCTTCAGCAATACGATAAAGCAATTGCATCTTATAAAGCAGCGCTTGAATCCGACCCTTCCAATGCTATCGCCTCATTTAACATGGGTAATGCCCTGTTTAAAAATAAAAAATATGAGGAAGCAGCAAAAATTTTTGACGAGGCAACAAAAAAAACAAATGACCGGAATTTGCAATCCCGGTTATTTTACAACAAGGGGGTTGCTTTAACGCAACAAAAAAAGCTGGAGGAAAGCATAGCAGCCTATAAGCAATCCTTACGCATGAATGCCGCCGATAGCCTTGCCCGCGAAAATCTGCAAAGAGCAATAAACGAGCTAAAACAACAAGAGCAGCAGCAAGACCAGCAAAAAAAACAACAGGAACAACCGCAGCCTAAACCTAAACAAAACAAGCTCAACCAGCAGCAGGTGCAGCAATTGCTAAAGGCGCTGGAAGAGCAGGAAAGAAAGTTGCAGGACAAAATGATGAAAAAACCGCCGGCGCCCGGGCAGCCAGATAAGGACTGGTAACTATTTTCCACTACTAACATTTCTCCATCCATCCCATCAATTCTTGCGCCGGTACCTGGCAAGGTTCACCAGCAAAACGCCAGCCAGGATAACTGTTAGTCCTGTTATTTGCAACAGCGATATTTTTTCGTTAGCAAAGAACACACCCAATAATACGGCCACTACCGGATTTACATAAGCGTGAGTGCTAACCTGGGTTGCCGGACGAACTTTCAGCAGCCATACGTATGAGCTGTAACCTACCAGCGAACCCATGGTCACCAGATATAAAACCGCCAGCCATGCCGGGCCGGGCACTTGCTGCCAATGAAATTTACTCCAGTCGCCACGTAAACCTCCGGTGATCATATAAGCCAATCCTGCACCCATCATCTGCCAGCCCGAATATAGTGTGCCTGAAAATGAAGTGGGCTTATATTTGGAATACAACGAACCGGATACCCAGGCAACCGAGCCGATAACCAGCGCTCCAATAGAAACCATTTCCCACTTATTCCCGTTGCCGGAAAATATGAGTCCCATATTTTCTTTGAACAAAAGAATGATCCCTATAAAGCCCGTAGCAAGGCCGGCTATAATACCGGGACTGGAGAAATTCGCTTTCCATTTGGAATAGTCGAGTAATACAAACCAGATCGGCGCAGATGCCAAAAAAACAGCCACCACCGAACTCGGCAGGAACTGTTCCGACCATGCTACGGCGCCATTGCCAACAAACAGCAGCAATAAGCCTATGGCGAATGCCGGCAGTATATTTTTCCATTTCCAGAGTTGCTCACCCTTCGCAAAACACCAGCCCAACATGAGCAGGCCGGCAGTAAGAAAGCGTAACGTGCCCATTACCGTTACAGGCATTTGCTGTATGGCTATAAGAATAAAAAAATAGGTAGAACCCCATACAATATAAATAACGGCAAAAGCAGCGATTATTTTCGTGGTAGAAATTTGTGGTGTGCCGCTTTCCATATTTCTATGTCTTTTAATTCATATCCAAATTCCAGGTTTGGGAGATGTTTCGGGTGATTGCTTTGCGCGGCAAACCTATACGAAAATATCGATTAAAGATGCGGAGATTTTAAGTGCGGGATCCCGAAAGCAATTATTCATATACCAACATGAACTTATTTCCATTCTCGTTCATTGTTGAAGGAAAACCCCTGTTGTTGTACTCGTAAGTGGTTTGCGTTGTGGTTAAAACACCCGTGCCGGAGGATGGGCTGATACTGTAGTTGGTAGTGGTGGTTTCAATAATATTGTTCTTGCTCACCGAAAAAGGAATATTTTCTACGCCATGATACACAACCGTATAGGGGCTTTTCATGTTATCGTATTTATAACGCTGTTTAATAACAAGAACATCGGTGGTGGCCACTTTATATTCTTCGCTTGATATTACATTCCCATTCAGGTAAGTGTATGAAATATAGCCGAACAAAACGCCGTCTGCCGAATACCTTGACTGCTTAATGGGGAGTCCGGCATTATTATAAGTGAAAACGGTAAACGAACGAAGTTGGTATTGATCGCCTTCTTTGAGGTAATGGTCCTGTTGTATAATTCGGTTGTTGTTGTATTCGAAAATAGTGCGGCTATACGAATATTGAGTTGTAAATGTGCTGCTGGAGAGATCCATCATTTCTTCCTTTTGAATCAATTTTTCACCTTCGTATACAAAGTCGGTTTGGGAGGATATTAGCCCGGCAGCATAATCTTTGTAACTGATCCGTGTTTGAATGTGACCGTTACGATTGTATATATTTTCATTTTGTATCCTCTCACTGCCATTCCAGCTTGCTTTCACAAATTTTAATGCGGTTCCGGATAACACTTTATCCACTGCAGCTTCTTTTTTGCAACCTGCAAAAAAGAATGTAAAAGTAAATAGGTATAAAAGCCATTTCATAATCGAAAGTGTTTAACGCCGTCAAAGATCAAATTGACACGGCATATAACCCGAACGTTGCATTGACTTTCAATCGGCAACGCTTTATTCGTTCACGATTGATTCAGGCTATTCCTTTTGCCTCCCTCAGAATGGCGTCTATTCTGCCCTTGAGCGTATCATAATCAGTGTAGCCGTTAGCCACGGCGTAAAGCCTGGTATCGGCTACCTGCAAAAACACGGCGGGGAATCCGGTCACCTTTAGTTGTTTGCACAATGCGAACTCGTAATAGGCCTTCTCTTTATATTCTTCGCTGTGCAGCCTTTTATAAAATTCCTCAGCGGGTATCTTATACTTTTCCAGCAAATGCCGGTAGGCTTCGTCATCGCAGAGGTCCCGGCCCTCATAATGTAATGCATATTGAAGTTCGGCGGCGAACTGAACGGAAAGTTTTGGATAACAATCTTTGAATACGCAGAGCGCAATGGCAGGCTTTTCAGAATGGGGAAACCAATCGCTTTGGTCGGGGTTAATGATATGCCACAAATAATCCCTGCCAAATTTTATACCCGTATAATCTTCAACCGTTTTGTATGCCTGCAGGATATAGTTTGCCATTACACCAATATGCCTGGGTTTTTCAGGAAGAATCATTCCTCCGGACAGCACTTCAACGGCGATGCTGCGGTAATGCTGGTCAATTTTCGTCATTACGGGGCTAAAGCCATAGCACCAGCCACAATAGGCGTCATAACAATAAATTATCCTGGGCAGTGGATCCATTTCAACAGCAAAGGTAGTTACTGGAAAGAATCGGCTATTTATTTTAAATCGCTTGTTCGAATACGGATTATAATCCTTACCTTTGCGCCTCAAATTTGAGTTTGTACAGTTCCGGTAATGAAATGATTCAATCTGCTACGCATCTTCTGCTAATAGTTCAGTCGTCCTTACTTCCCCTGTTTTCTCAGATTTACATTTGTAAAACTTAATCACTTAGTATGAACATTTATGTTTCCAATTTAAGTTTCAACGTCGTAGACGAGGACTTAAAAGCTTTTTTTGAAGAATACGGAGAAGTATCTTCTGCCAGGGTTATCACCGATAAATTTACAGGTCGTAGCCGTGGATTTGGTTTTGTAGAAATGCCAAATGACGAAGAAGCTCAGAAAGCAATCAGCGAATTAGATAAGGGCGTTGTTGAAGGCAGGCCTATCACTGTTACTGAAGCTAAGCCACGTGAAGAACGTAGCAATAGCAATGGTGGCGGTAACAGACGTTCTTTTGCTGGCAGCAGCAATCGTGGCGGCGGTCGCTATTAAGATTGTAATCTTTCCCGGCTGTTAATATTATAGCACCAGGAGCGTATTCTTGTAAGGAGAGAACATTTCATTGTAGTTCTGTTGAAATACAATCATATGTTCTCTTTTTATTTTGGTTTATACCGAAGGGATTTTGTACTCGTTGTAATAGGCTTTTGCGAGATATTCTTTATTCACAGCCTCATCCGTAAACCTGCCCTTCGATTTGTCCCATGCTATTCGTTTGCCACTTCTGAAAGCTACATTGCCCATTTGCGCCACAATGGCCACATCGGCGCCCACCTGTATAGGGGCGGTCAATTCGTCCATTTTACCCGAGCGGATTACAGACATGAAGTTTTGCATATGTTTGTCCAGCCCGTTTTCTGAAGGGTTAACCTTTGGCTTACTTACTTTGCTTTTTGAGTTTTTCTCTTCTATCACTTCCCATCCTCCCCGATCTAATATTAACGTACCGTTATTTCCTACAAATGCGATTCCATGGTCGCGGGAATATTGTCCATTGTCGATACCCATGGCATGATCCCACACCAGGTTGAAATTATCGAATTCATACAATGCAGTGAGTGTATCGGGTGTTTCTTCAGCCAGTTCGGGGTATGCAAATTTTCCGCCCAGGGCCATCACCGTTTTGGGCACATCTGCCTTCATACCAAAGAGCGCATAATCCAGCAAATGCACGCCCCAATCCGTCATCAGTCCCCCGGCATAATCCCAAAACCAGCGAAAATTAAAGTGAAAACGACTGGCATTGAAAGGTTTAGCAGGAGCTGGTCCAAGCCAACCTGCATAATCCACGCCCGGGGGCGGTGCAGTGTCGGGCTGAATAATATCCGGCTTCATCCATCCCTGGTAGCACCATACTTTAGCGGTGCGTATATTGCCCAATTGTCCGGAATGAACAAACGCAATAGCATCCCTGAAGTGTTGCTGGCTTCTTTGCCACTGACCCACCTGTACCACCCTGTTGTATTTTTTTTGAGCAGCCACCATTACATTGCATTCAACAATGGAATTTCCAATAGGTTTTTCAACATATACATGCTTACCCGCCTGGCAGGACTCCACCATCTGCAGGCAATGCCAATGGTCGGGCGTGCCAATGATTACCGCGTTAATATCCTTGTCTTCTAAAAGCTTTCTATAGTCTCCATAGGTTTTCACTTTGGAGGCATCTATATTCAGTGATGCCAACTCTTTCATACGTTTGTCCAACACATTCTTATCTACATCACATAAGGCTACCAGGTTTACTCCAGGTACTTTTATAGCGGCTTTCAGGTCGGACCAGCCCATCCCATTGATGCCTATTACTCCAATATTGATTTGATCGCTTGCCGGAATTCCGTTTCTGTGCAACGCAAACAGGTTTGGGCTGAATGCCGATAA
>CAYMKT010000001.1:21304-48725 GCA_964391065.1 uncultured Terrimonas sp.
CGGGTTATCATGGCAAGTGTATTTAAGCCAATGAAATTAGGGAAAAAATGGGCAATAAGATAAGATTTGATCAACCCGCCTTCCCGGTCCGAAAACAGGGCAATATGTGCCCCGGAAATGAAAATCAGTGATGGTTGCAATCACTGGCGTGACAATGGTTGGCCTGCCGGCACAAGCGGTAGTTGATATAATGAGCAGTGACAATACAGCCGATGGCGGGAAGCAAAAGCCATATATGGTAATCGTGAAAAATTTCCTTGAGGATCAGAAAGGAAATTCCAAAACTGAAGAAAAATATCGGCAAAAATTTATGGTGGTGCTTATTGTATCCATGGTATAGTGCATAAATACCTACAATAAAGGCAATGGCTATCATGCAATACTCAAAAACGTAATTATGAACTATGTTTATACCAAATACAGGTAAACTGGTGAGCATTAACGGTAATACGGCGCAATGTATAGCACATGCAAGCGAAGCAGTAATACCAAGTGCGTCATAATTGATCCTGAACATAGGCGTAGTTAAAATGGCGGCAAATATACCAAAAATTATGCAACTTTGTTGCATTTTGCGAAGCGAGTGCTACAACTTTAACGCTTTCAGGTTGGGGATGCTCTTATTTTGAAAGGCGCGAACATAGCGCATACAGTTGTAACTTTGTAAAGAAAACGTACATATATGAAGAGGAAAACGTGGGTATACCTTGGTTTTTTTGTCCTGCTTTTTGCAGCGTTTTATGCTTTTTTATATGCCACGATAGATTTATCAAGATCGAGGTTGCCGGTTTTAAGCATTGTTAAACCTTTTACATTCGAAAGGCAGGATGGGAAATATATCAGCCAAAAGGATGTATCCGGCAAAGTGTATGCGGTAGAATTCTTTTTTACGACCTGCGAGGGTATTTGTCCTAAGATGAACCGGAACATGAAAACCGTATACGACCAGTTTAAAAACGAAGATGATTTTCTGGTCCTTTCGCATACTGTTGACCCCGCTGTTGATAATGTGGCCAGGTTAAAAACATATGCTGACTCTCTGCATGTTGATGTTACCCGTTGGTGGTTTTTAACAGGGAGCAAGAATAATTTGTACAAAACAGCCAGGGAGAGCTATATTTTGGATGATCCGAAAAACAATGCAACAAATATTAACGAGCAGTTCATTCATACGCAGTTTTTCGCATTGGTCGACAGGGATGGGCAGGTAAGAGGAATATACGACGGCTTAAAAAAGGATGAAATTGAAAAGCTGGTTACAGATGTAAAGGATCTGTTAAAAGAAAAAATACAGCAACCGGCATCATAAGTGAATGGTAATGGGTATTAAAACTTGATCTTAAATTAATGACAATTATGGAACCGCAAATATTGAACTTGTTGAGGAAGAGCCAGTTGAGTATAACGGATAGCAGGCGAAATATACTTGAACTGTTTTTACAAAGTGAAAGTGCCCTGGCTCACCATGATATAGAATCAGGCACAAAGGAGAAATATGATAGGGTAACGGTTTACCGTACCCTGCAAACATTTATGGAGAAAGGAATTATTCACACCATTCCAACTCCCGATAATTCTATAAAATACGCATTGTGTAAAGATAACTGCGAACAGAATCACCATCACGACGATCATGTTCATTTTATGTGTACCCGCTGTGGCATTACTACCTGTCTTCAGGAGGTGCATATTCCGGAAATTAAATTACCACGCGGCTACAAAACCCGCCAAACGGAAGTGGTGGTAAGTGGCGTATGTAAGGAATGCAGCTAAAATCTGAAACGCAAATATGCAAAACCCTAATTTAAATACGGATAAAACAACGCTGAGCCCGGTTGAAAAAGAATTTGAAAATAATATTCGTCCAAATGAAATCGCTGAATTCAGCGGGCAGCATAAAGTCATAGAAAACATAAAAATTTTCATCAAAGCTGCGCGAATAAGAAAAGAAGCCCTGGATCATATTCTTTTTCATGGTCCGCCCGGTTTGGGTAAAACTACTTTGAGCCGGATAGTAGCTAACGAACTGGGAGTGCAGATTAAAGAAACTTCAGGACCGGTAATTGAAAAGCCGGCTGATCTGGCCGGCCTGCTTACCAACCTTCAACCTAATGATGTATTATTTATTGATGAAATTCACCGTCTGAGTACTGTTGTTGAAGAATACCTTTATTCAGCAATGGAAGACTACCGCATTGACATTATGATAGATACCGGGCCCAATGCCCGCAGTATTCAAATTAATCTCAACCCTTTTACTTTGATTGGGGCCACAACACGAAGCGGACTGCTTACCGCCCCTTTACTTTCACGGTTCGCTATAAAATCAAGACTTGAATATTACGATGCCGTTACCTTGAAGAAGATCATTTTACGATCAGCCAGAATTTTACAGGTAGAAATAGCTGATGAAGCAGCAACAGAAATTGCGGGAAGGAGCCGTGGTACGCCGCGGATAGCCAATGGATTATTGAGGCGGGTGCGCGACTTCGCGCAGGTGTTAAATGAGGGAACCATCGATACGGGAATTACCCTGCACGCGTTAAAGGCGTTGAATGTGGATGAGCATGGTCTCGACGATATGGACAACAGAATTCTAACTACCATTATTGAGAAGTTTAAAGGTGGGCCGGTAGGCATCACCACTATCGCCACAGCAGTTGGCGAAGAACAAGGTACATTGGAAGAAGTGTATGAGCCTTTTTTAATCCAGGAAGGTTTTATCATGCGTACTGCCAGGGGTAGGGAAGCCACTCCTAAGGCATACGAGCACCTCGGTAAAAATTTTTCGGGCAAAAACCTCTTATTTTAATACACTCCGCTAATTGCAACCACTTAGGGCAATTGTAACGTCTAAGTTATCTTCTTGTCTTTTGTTTTTTACCGGTAATAAAATCATAACATGTTGCGTTACTATAAGTGGTATGAGATTTGCGAAGGGAAGGATACCCCTGGGAAAGTCTGCTAAAAGAATTGATATATCTGTACCATTTTAAGGAATGCTATGAACAATAAAGGCTTAGTTGATTTCAATGATGAAACCGGGGGTAGGGCTGTCCGTAAGGAAGTAGTAGCGCCCGTTGTAATGGTGGTGGAAAATGATTCGGACACGATGGTTTTGTTTTGCGAACTGCTGCGAAGTATGGGCCGGTCGGTATTAGAGGCGTCAAACGGTAAGGAAGCGCTGGAAATACTCGGGAAAACCCTTCCTGAGATGATTTTTATGGATATCCACATGCCCGTTATGGATGGCTTTGATACTACCCGGTATATCAGGCAGATGCCCGACCCTTACCGCTCTATTCCCATTATTGCGCTTGTGGCCGACGCGATAAAAGACGATTATGAAAAGTGCCGCGAGGCTGGGATGAATGATTATATCTCAAAGCCTTTTCGCCTCGCTGAAATTCAGGAAAAATTACAGGTCCCGCCAGCAGCATAATTTTTTTGATTTGCAACCTTTTTTTGCAGCGATCGTCATAAGTATTAATACTTTTGATGTTAGAATGACTGCAACACAAAAACAGCCTCCTTTATTGATTTGCATTGCGATGGATGCAGTTGGTTATGCAAGCTATGCACTGCCGTTTCTGGGCGAATTCAGTGATGTGATCTGGGCGCCGGTATCGGGTTTAATCTTTTATAAACTGTTTGGCGGATGGAAGGGTGCTATAGGTAGTGTTATTAACTTCATTGAAGAACTGGCGCCGGGCTTGGATTTTATTCCTAGTTTTACCGTTATGTGGCTTCTGAAACATATTATCAATCGAGATAAGATTAAGCCAATCCAACCCATATAAAGCTGCGGCGCTTCAATTTGTTGGAGCGCTATTTTTTTAATTTAAAAACCATGCCGCAAGCCACTGACTGGCAAAGCCGGCAGTTAGCCCCATAACCATATCTGTCATGCGGTGATCGGAAGTAATCAGCCGCGAAGTGCAGGTTAATCCTGCAACAAAGACTGCAATCGCCAGCGGTATACTCACAAAGCCGGAAGAAGTATAAAGTATTACAGTAAACAAGCCTACTAACCCTCCTGCACCAGTGGCATGCATGCTTATTTTAAAATAGATGTTGGCAACGAAATCAATAATAACCGACAAAAAGATTCCCAGGCTAAGCTGCGCCATAATTGCAGGTATCCCTGGTTTGTTTCTGAATACATAGAAAGTCCAGAAAAAGAAGATCATGGTTATGGCATAAAGTACAATCCTTTCTTTTTGCGTTTTGAGATAAATCGATTGAACAAACCCCAGCGCTTTACACAGGAAAACCGCAATCAACGGGAAGAAAATACTGTTGATGATGTAGATGTATAACGTTTGTGTTTTAGCTCCTTTGCTTAGCCCAATGAAATAATCGGGGTCGATATAAATGACGTAAACAGCCATGTACAACCCAAGCAGCAGGGGGTGAAATATCCATGAAAAAAAAATGGCTAATGTTTTGATTACCGGCGATGATACCCCGGTACTACCTGCTGGCGTGACACTGTTCATAATTGTTTTCTTAACCGGGCTACCGGAATATTTAACTGCTCCCGGTATTTAGCTACCGTTCTTCTGGCAATATTATATCCTTTCTGCTGCAGCAGTTCAGTGAGTCTTTCATCACTGAGCGGCTTCTTCTTACTTTCGCCCTCTACCATATCACTGAGTATTTTCTTTACTTCGCGGGTAGATACTTCCTCCCCACTATCGGTGCTTAAAGATTCGCTGAAGAAAAACTTAAGCCGGAAAGTCCCGAATTCTGTTTGCACAAATTTACTGTTGGCTACGCGGCTAACGGTCGAAATATCGAGTCCGGTGCGTTCTGCAATATCTTTCAATATCATTGGGCGTAAAACGGTTTCGTCGCCCGTAAGAAAAAAATCGTACTGGTAATCCATGATAGCCTGCATGGTGGTAAACAAGGTATTTTGCCTCTGTTTGATCGCATCTATAAACCACTTGGCAGCATCGATTTTTTGTTTTATAAAAAGCACTGCTTCTTTTTGACGCTTATCTTTTTTGCTGCCCCGGTCATATTCTTTCAGCATGTCCCTGTAGCCTTCGCTGATACGCAGGTCGGGGGCATTTTTTGAGTTAAGCGTGAGCTCGAGGATGTTATTATTGTTGTGAATGAAGAAATCCGGGATGACAAAGCTTTCGGCGGTGTTATTTCCCCCGATGTTACCACCCGGTTTAGGGTTAAGCCTGATAATCTGATTGATAGCTGCTTTCAAATCGTCATCGGTGAGATTTAATCCTCTTTGTATTTTTTCGTAGTGCTTTTTGGTAAACTCATCAAAGTAGCCCGAAAGAATTTTTATCGTAACATCCACCTCGTGTCCCTCGGCCCTTTTACGTTCCAACTGTAACAGCAAGCACTCCTTTAGGTCTCTTGCACATATACCAGGCGGATCAAATTTTTGAATACGTTTAATTAATGAATCAATTTCCTCCTCTGTGGCCGAAATATTTTGGCGAAAGGCTAAATCATCAGCTATCGATCCCAGGTCGCGCCTAAGGTATCCGTCATCATCAATACTCCCTACAATCTGTTCTGCAATTTTTCGCTGTGTTTCATCCAGGTGAAGCATGCGTAATTGCTCCTGCAGCGATTCATGAAATGTTTTTTCGATTCTAAACGGAAGGGTTTGTTTGTCATCTATTTCCGGGTAATTCTCGTCCTTCAATCTGTAATCAGCCACGTCATCATCTTCCCCAACATATTCGCTTATGTCCAGGTTGTCATATTCCTCTTCGCTTCCTTCCGACTCAAAATCATCATCATTGCTTTCAAATTCATCTACAGGATCGGCATCGTTTTGTTCCTGTTCATCCTCCGTTGTTTCAAGTGCGGGATTCTCCTCCATCTCTTCCTTTATCCTTTCTTCGAGATTGGCGGTAGGAACCTGCAACAACTTCATCAACTGAATTTGCTGCGGTGATAGTTTTTGTAATAATTTTTGTTGTAAACTCTGACTTAGGGCCATATTAAAATGTAAATTACCGGGGCTTCCCGTAGCGATTTTTAAATAAAAAAGGCGGCGTCTCCACAAAAATCAGGCCGTAAATTTACGGACAAAAGGTATTAACATCAGCCTCTATTGTGATCTTTTATTGGGATGTTAACAATTATTTCCCTCCAGGTGGCTGTGATGCGTCTGGTTAAACCGTCCAACCGGTCGACCGGCCTACATAAAAAGACTACGTTTGAGTTGCGGTGTCGTTTTTTAGTTCGAACCGGTACTAAATTTCATTTTCCTCCGTTTAGCTTTCAGGCAGGCTTTTGCAATGCTGTGAGAATTAAACGAGCAGTAGTTTATGGCGTTGTTTTACAGACCAACACTTTTGAATGACAGGTTAATTATTGTGTGGTAAATGTGATGTTGTTTTTAGCATTGATGCAATCTAATTCTATGAGCCCGAAGCCCCTTAACGATATATCCATACTGCTGGTAGAAGACAATGAAATGAATACGCTCCTGGCTTCAGTCATTCTACAGAGAACCGGCGCAAAAGTTACGGAAGCAGATAATGGGATGACCGCGATACAATTGCTCAGTCACCGCTATTTTGACCTCGTTTTGATGGATTTACATTTGCCCCTGATGGACGGATTTGAAACAACGCGGTATATCAGGCGCAATCTTTGTTTGCAGGTTCCGGTACTGGCCATGACTGCCAGTTTAACCCATGAACAAGAGGCGAAATGTATGGATGCGGGTATGAACGGATTTATCTCAAAACCTTATACAGCGGAAGCCTTTCTTTGTGCAATTTCAAAATATATTTCAGGGAAGCATCAAAGTGCTGAAAAAAGAACAAAACCGGATGTGTTGTCCAATTATCCTCTTTATGACCTGACGTTGCTTGAAAACGCAAGTAACGGAAGCCGGAGCGTATTGCAGCAGATGGTACTTGTTTTTGTCGACAAGGTAACATTGGCGGTAAGCGAACTCAAAGCCGCTTATCAAACCGGCAATTTTCCCAGGATGTACGACATAGCACATCATATTAAACCCACCATCGATAGCTTGAATATTGTATCAATCAACGAAATTATTCGGCAGATAGAATGTTATGCAGAAAAAAGAGAACAAGATTCAACACTCAAAGACATGATTGAGAACCTGGATGATAGTGTATCAAAAGTTGTTCAGCAACTCAGACTAAATATACTTTTACATTAATTGGTTTGCATTTCAAACAACCGGATCATTCTGTGTTGGTTCTTCCGGATACAATTTCCCATAAAGCGTTTTTATCTGTTCTTTGGAGTTTTTTGAGCGTGCTGATATCACTTTCAACATTATTCACGTCTACAGCGCTGAATCCAAGATACATTTCTTTGCCCGCGAGAATGGAATCTGGTAACGATGATAGATTCAGCACGTAACTTGCAGAGCCGGTAGTGCACGGAACAACTTTTACAGGAACCCTGGCAGAGATATCTGTATGCCCGGTGGACGGGAAAGCGTATAAGGCAAATTTCCTGAGTCGCTTGTTTTTATCTTTATATTCGGCACTTATCCTCACCTGCTGGTGCACCAAATTGCCTTCACTAACGATGCCGGTAATTAAAGGCGCCCCTGGTTTCACACTGTCTATCCAGTACATGGGTGGTATTAATGCCGGGTATTTGTAGTAATGCTGCTTAAGGCTGTCGTTCCATCCATTTGGATTTTTCAAAAAAGATTTACTGCTAAAATAAACCTGCCCCTGCAGGTTGGGATGCTCGCGGGCATCTCTTATTTGCATAGGAATAATATTCTTATCTCTCCAGCGTGCATTCGTACCCGCCTTATAAATGCCTAAGCCCACATAGCAATGTTTATGGTACGCATTCTTATTCCACCAATCTATCAATTCTTCATAAGGTGCAGCGCTATGTCCGTGCTCCCAATATAGCTGGGGCACCACATAGTCAATATATCCTTCCTTCAACCACAATAAAATATCGGCATACAAATCATCATAATTCGTTTGCCCGGCTTTGGTGTCGCTTCCCAAACTATCCCTGTTCTTATTTCTCCAAACGCCAAATGGGCTGATGCCGAACTTGCAACGGGGGTTTTCCTGTTTTATAGCAGTACCGAGTTTGATGATAATGGAATCTACATTACTCCTTCTCCAATCTCCTCTATCCATTCCTGAACCATATTTTGCATAACTTGGATCATCTGGAAATTCTTTTCCGGCTATGCGGTACGGATAAAAGTAATCGTCAAAATGAACAGCGTCCACATCGTAGCGCTTAACAATATCACGGACCACATTCACTACAAATTGCTGCGCCTCTTTATTGCCAGGATCAAAATACCTTTTATTGCCATAGTCGAGGAACCATTCAGGATGTATTTTAGTAACATGAGTAGGTGAAACCGAAGACTTACCTATTTGCATGAGCGCCCTGTACGGATTACACCAGGCATGAAACTCAACTCCTCTTTTATGCGCCTCATCAATCATAAACTGCAGGGGATCGTAATAAGGAGAAGGCGGCCTTCCCTGCTCACCGGTAAGCCACTGGCTCCATGGTTCATACGGTGAGGGATAAAATGCATCAGTAGATGGACGGATCTGGACAATCACTGCATTCAACCCATTCAGAACATGCAGGTCGAGCAATTTGATGTATTCGTCTTTTTGGCTTTCGGTATCATAGTTGCCTCTTGACGGCCAGTCAATATTGGCAACAGTGGCAATCCATGCCGCGCGAAATTCATACTTAGGTTGGGCAACACTAAAAGCAAAAGGATAAAGGATAGCCAAAGTGGTAAGCAAAACTTTCATGCTTGAAAAATAATAAAGGAAAAAATAGAATCATGAAGATACATTAATCGCGTGTCCTGATCTTGTCTAATAGCTGGTTCAATATCTCGGCTTCCTGTTCCGAAAGCGCTCCGAGTAAGGCATCCATTTCCTGGTTTTTTTGATCGAGGCGTTGAAGCAGCGAAAGTCCTTTATCGGTAATCGCTACATCCACCAAACGTTTATCGGCGTTGCAGGTTGTTTTATTAACGAGCCCTTTATTGACGAGCCTGTCAACAATACGGCTCGTATCACTCATCTTATCCAGCATCCTTTCCCTGATCTGCAGGGTGGAAATGGGTTTGGGCAGCGCGCCCTTCAGTATGCGCAGGATATTATATTGCTGCGAAGTAATGCTTTCTTTATCAAAAAACTTTTTCTGGTATTCCGCTATCCAGTTATAGGTATAAATGATATTGACAGCGGCTTTCTGGTGCTGGTTGCGGAATACGGGTTGCCGTATATCTTTTTCTAACGACATATAATGGCTTTATTGCAAAAATATATGGTTTAAATTATCTCGCTGCTATATTAAGAAAGGCAGTTCGATTGCTAATGGGTTGCCGGAATGCTATTGCAGGATTGAGTTCAAAACCTGTAACCCGCACCGTACTCAAAAAACAATAACCGGTTCAACAGGTAAAGGAAAAGGTATGATACCCAAATATGCTGCCACATTTATTTTGTCAACCTTGCAATATACCAAACATGTCTTATAAAAGAAGTCCAACTGTTTTTTAATGACACCTGACCGGGAACTGAATCTCGAACCTGCCCAGGTATCTAAATTAATCTTGGCTGCTCCGTCAACAGAGGGTATTTTTGTATAATATGGAACAACAATCAGCACAACAGGGGCTAACGATTGATACAAGTTTGCCAGAGGAAAAACTTTCACATCTTGCTGAAACACTTATTGGATCTGAAATTGTAAAACTGGGAGGTGAAATACGGGAAAAGATCAGGCAGGGAGAAAAAATATACAACTTTACCATTGGTGATTTTGACCCGGCAATTTTTCCTATCCCGAAACAACTGGAAGATGAAATTATCGGGGCCTATCGAAAGCATTTCACCAATTATCCTGCGGCAGAAGGAAACGCAGATTTACGGGAGGCGATTGGCGGGTTTTTAAAAGAAAGAGAAGGTTTGGAATACAGCCCGGCCGAGATATTAGTAGCATCCGGAGGGCGGCCGCTTATCTACGCTTTTTTCAGAACTATTGCAGATAAGGGCGATAAAATAATTTACGCGGTTCCATCCTGGAACAACAATCATTATACACACTTTGTTGAAGGCATACATTGCGAAGTAGAAGCCAGTGCTGAAAATCATTTTATGCCTTCAGCAAGCGACATGCAGCCCCATATTAAGGATGCCGTGATCATTGCCTTGTGTTCGCCCCAAAATCCAACGGGTACAACATTTACCAGGGAAGCGCTGACAGAAATTTGCGACATGGTGCTGGTAGAAAATAAACGGCGTGGTCCGGATCAAAAAAAGTTATTTGTATTATACGATCAGATGTACTGGCTGCTTACACATGGTGATATCCGGCATTACGATCCGGTATCCCTTCGTCCTGAAATGAAATCCTGCACCGTGTATATCGATGCGATCAGCAAATGTTTTGCTGCTACCGGCGTGAGAGTAGGGTGGGCGATGGGACCACAACTGGTCATGAACAAAATGAAATCCATCCTTTCACATGTAGGCGCCTGGGCTCCAATGGCAGAGCAAAAAGCGGTGGCCCGATTTTTACTCCAGCGTGATGCGGTTAATAATTACCTGCTTCATTTTAAGTCCGAAATAGCTTTAAGGTTACAGCACATTTACCAGGGCTTCATGCGGTTAAAACAGGAAGGGTTGCCTGTAGATGCAATTGCACCGCAGGCTGCTATTTACCTTACCATACAAATAAATGCAAAGGGTTTAACAACCGCTACCCAAAAGCTGCTCGAAGAACAGAAGGATGTAACAGATTATTTGCTTAATGAAGCTGGAATTGCCGTAGTGCCTTTTTATGCTTTTGGAGCCTCTAAACATTCCACCTGGTATCGCCTGAGTGTTGGCGCCTGCAAAAAAGAAGAAATTGAAGGGATGATTGATGCGCTGGCGAAAGCGCTGCGAAAACTCAAATAAGTGATAAGACAACTGCAGACGCGATGTTTTCGGTAATAAGCTGGTTTTTGGGAGAGCAATTTCTTTTCTTAGCCGGGTTTTGGAATTTTGCGGTGGTATTCCGCAATTTTAGGAGAATGTTACCAAGCCAGGGCCGTGAATCCATCCTGTTTTTGATTGTTTAATCTTAATTTTACGGTTATTTTAATGACCATGAGTACAACAGCAGTTTCTCCGCTACCCATATTAACCGCAAAAGATTTCGCTACTGACCAGGAAGTAAGATGGTGTCCCGGCTGTGGAGATTATTCCATATTGGCGCAAGTGCAAAAAGTAATGCCAGGCTTAGGTATTGCACGGGAGAATATCGTCATCATTTCCGGAATTGGCTGCTCTTCCCGCTTCCCTTATTATATGAATACTTACGGTATGCATTCCATTCATGGAAGGGCCACTGCGGTTGCCTCCGGGTTAAAGGCTTCAAGACCGGAGTTGAGCGTATGGATTGTGGCTGGAGACGGAGATGCTTTAAGTATTGGCGGTAATCATACCATACACTTATTGCGTCGCAACTTCGATGTAAACATGTTATTGTTTAATAACCAAATCTACGGTTTAACCAAAGGGCAATACTCCCCCACGTCTGAACAGCAAAAAATAACCAAATCAACTCCGCTGGGTAGTATCGATCATCCATTTAATCCCCTGGCATTGGCGATGGGGGCAGATGCCACCTTCATTGCCCGAAGTATGGATCGCGATCCTAAACATTTACAGGAAATGCTTGTCCGTAGCCATAAGCATAAGGGTGCATCATTTACAGAAATATACCAGAACTGTAATATTTTTAATGATGGCGCTTTTGAAATGTTTACAGAAAAAAGCTCCAAACCCGAAGAAGCGTTGTTTTTGGAACAGAATAAGCCCCTCGTGTTCGGCGCAGCAAAAAATAAAGGCATACAACTGGATGGCTTTAAGCCGGTTGTGGTGGAATTGGGCAATGGAATCAGCGAATCTGATCTTTGGGTGCATGACGAAAAAGATTTTTATAAAGCGCAGATTTTGGTGCGGATGTTTGATGATCCGGGAAAAGAAGGACATCTCCCCCGTCCGTTTGGTGTTATTTACGAAACAGAAAGAGCGTGCTACGAAGACGTAATGGCCATGCAAATAGATGAAGTGATTGCCACTAAGGGCAAAGGAGATTTAGATAAATTACTCAGGGGTAATGAAGTGTGGTCTATAGCCTGATAAAAAGCGCATCTCAGGGCCGACGGCCAATAACTCCAAGAAAATGCCGGCGATAGATATCACCGGCCTGTGCTTACCTCTGAAACCACAAAAAGAAAAAAGTTGGCATACCCGCCGTTTGCGGTTAACAATACAGTTATTATCAAAATCAGTTTGAAAATGCCTGGTTGCCCTGTCTATAAAATCATGGATTGACCTAAAGAAAATATTAGATTTTAATGCGGGAGATTGGACAAAAAATAAAGGGAGATTGGATGTTAACTCGTGCATTCCTGAATGCTGTTGCGGATAGGTATTAATTCTTATGCGAATGTAAGAGGTTGTATTTATATTTCAAATTAAAATTGAATATGTTTCCCTGCTATTGTACTTACTATCCATTCCATTCCGCTATGGTATTGATGGTCGGGAAACCGTACATAACAAATTCACCCCTGTCCAAAAGCTCCAGCTATTTCAAGTTCTCTGTTTGCGGCGGTCATCGTTTTCTCAAATTTGAAATCGTACCACCATTTTGGAGCAGTTTTTTTCATGAGCGTATCAATATTGCGCATCCCCACTAAATTCCATGCACCCTGCATTTTCCCCCGCCAACCCTGCTGAAGTGCCCTAAGGCTCATGGCAAAACCGCTGTCAATATATTCCATATGGTGCCAGTACCCGGCTGGCATAAATAATGTATCGCCATGCTCCATTGTAACTTCATAACCTTTCGCCAGTTTTAAAGCAGGGAACCGGTCATAATCAGGGGTTCCATTATTTTGATAATAGTGGGAGAAATCTGCCAAACTAAGCACCTCATAAGGTTTTCTGTATAATCTGTACTGTTCTTCGAAAGGAAATAATAACACCCGTTTTTTGCCGATAAACTGCGTGTGCATGATATGGGAAAGATCGATATCAAAATGAAGATGTGTAATGGAAGTTGCACCGCCTATAAACAACATGGGGTAACGTTTTACGAAGCCTTTCATTAACTCATCGGGCCAGTCAAAATCATGTGTGAGCTGAGGTGCATGATCGAAAATATTGAAAAGGAAGATACGCCAGCCCGCAGGGCCATTACTAATCATATCAATGTATTCCCCAAAGTTTGCGTGGTCGTCTGCCTTGTTAACCGGCGTATGGGCATCGCTTTTTGTGTTATTATAAATGCCCACTTTTTTATCGCCAACGATAGCTTTAAAATAATCCCATGTCCATTTGGTATAAGCCGGCCATTCTTTTGCAATATCCTTTATTATAAGCGGTTTACCCGGCAGATAGTAACCCCTTTCAAACAATTTCGGGGTAATCGTTTCAACGGTATCCACTGCCTGGAGCAACATAGATCTGAAAATTTAGCAACAAAAATAAACCACGCGGCAAAAATCAGTTAATAATGAAATAACAGTGCCAGAATGAGGTCAAAAACCGAATATAGTTTGCCTATCCAGACTTTTATATAGATTTTTGCCAAATATATGACTGTCTCCCGGCATAAAATTCATTTTTAATACTTTCAATAATGCCGGGTTGGCTTTGCCCGGTACCCCAATGCCTGCACAAATGAGGAAGAGAAAGTTTTGTGTTAATATTTGTCCCACTTTGTTATGAACTATCTGGCGCATGCATACCTTTCTTTTCTGCATCCCGAAGCGCTTGTTGGCAACATGATCAGCGATTTCGTAAAGGGCAAACAGAAATTTAATTTTTCTTACAATATTCAGCAAGGTATCATGCTGCACCGGGCGATCGATACTTTTACAGATAATCATATTGTCACCAAAACAGCCAAACAATTATTTCGCCCCCGTTATGGACTGTATGCAGGCGCCTTTATGGATATCGTATACGACCATTTTCTGGCAAAGGATAGTCATGCGTTTAAGCACTTCAACCTGCTTCAGTTCTCAACATACACCTATTCACAGCTTGATCAATATATCCACTTATTTCCTCCGGGGTTTGGTGTCATGTATCCGTATATGAAACAACAGAACTGGTTATACAATTACCAGCATCCCGGGGGAATAGCGAATAGTTTCAGAGGCCTTGTACACAGGGCTGCTTATATGACAGACAGTACCACGGCTTTCGAAATTTTCGAGAAGCATTACGATACCTTACAGCAATGCTATATCGATTTTTTCCCGGATCTAAATGCATTCGCCCGGTTACAGTTTACAACTGATTTTCCCAGTCATGATAGTGGGCTGTTGCAGGTACTACCTCTTTAATCAACCTCCAATCCTTACATTTGCCATTATATATGAAAAAGTCATTGATTGTTGTGTTGACCGCTTTGCTTACGCTATGCTGCGCGCCGATGTAAAAACAGAGAAAAATGAAGAACCGATGGAAGTGTTTACAATGATGTTTAAAAAAACCGCATCCGGCGCCCAACTCCTGATTACATGGGAAGATATGAAGGTAGCGTTACCCTTTACTTTTTAAAGATCATTCTGTGCTTATGATTCGTTCGGCCGATAAGCTTCAAAACATTGCTATTGTTGTATGGTTCATAATCATAATATTGTGCGGCTGTCGCTCCAATCCCGATACTCAGGAAGTTAATGCGGATACCCCGGTAGCTTTACCGGTTCCCCGGCAGGAAAATAACAATGCGGTATCCATGCTCGATAAATCACCCCTGGATATTATTTATTTCCCATGGGAGTATCCAAAATTGAAAATGATGGGCAAGATCAAAACCCAGCCGGTATTCAGGGTCATCTACAGCCGCCCGCAGAAGAACGGGAGGAAAATATTTGGCGCTACGATTAAATACGGCGAACCCTGGCGTTTAGGCGCTAACGAAGGTACCGAAATAGAATTTTTCGAAAATGTTACCATACAGAACACCAGTGTGCCGAAAGGACGATATCTGCTGTATTGCATCCCCCATCCTGGTGAATGGACGCTCATTATGAATAGCGATTTGTACAGTTGGGGATTGCGGATAGATGCTGAAAAAGATGTTTTCAAATTTACTGTACCTGCTATGCCCACGAATAAACCTATAGAAGCCTTTACTATGGAAACTGCAGAAGCGAAAGAAGGCGCGTTGCTGTGGATGGCCTGGGATGATACCAAAGTTTCGCTTCCCGTAAACATAACGGCACAATAAAAACAGACCACCCTACGCATTTCTAAGTATATTTCGGTTCATTTATATTCTTCATCGTTTAAATCACTTGCCATGTTGCACACTAAAATTGCGGGAATTGGAATGTACGTGCCTGAGGACGTTGTTACTAATAATGACCTGAAGCGCTATATGGATACCAATGATGCCTGGATACAGGAACGTACCGGTATCAAAGAGAGGAGATATGCGAAACGCACCGGGGAAACCACCACTACAATGGGAGTGGAAGCAGCAAAGCAAGCCATGGAAAGAGCGGGTGTTTCTGCCGCTGATATTGACTTTATTATTTTTGCCACGCTAAGTCCTGATTACTATTTTCCCGGGTGTGGGGTGCTGCTGCAGCGTGCTCTTAAAATGGGAGAGATAGGCGCTTTGGATATCCGTAACCAATGCAGCGGATTTGTATACGCTCTGAGTGTGGGCGACCAGTTCATTAGGTCTGGTATGTATAAAAATATACTTGTAGTGGGTAGTGAAAAGCATTCTTTTGGCTTGGATTTCAGCACAAGGGGCAGGAATGTATCCGTTATTTTCGGTGATGGCGCCGGCGCTGTAATTCTGCAACCCTCTGAAAATGAAAACGAAGGTATTTTAAGTACGCACCTGCATAGCGATGGCGAAAGCGCCGAAATACTGGCGATGTATAATCCGGGTACGCATGCCAATTACTGGACAGACACCACATTAGCAGATTTCGATGATGCACAGATTGCGGAAATGTTCATGAGTCATAACATGATCGATAAAGCGCAAAATTTTCCTTACATGGATGGACCGGCGGTATTTAAAAAAGCGGTTGTTAAAATGCCTGAAGTGATTATGGAGGCGCTCGCTGCGAACAATTTGAAACCCGGCGATATTGATATGCTGATCCCGCACCAGGCCAATTTACGCATCAGTCAGTTTGTACAACAGCAATTGGGATTACGCGACGACCAGGTCTATAATAACATTCAGCAGTATGGCAATACCACAGCAGCTTCTATTCCGATTGCATGGTGTGAAGCATGGGAAAAAGGGAAAATAAAAAAAGGCGACCTGGTGTGCCTTGCGTCTTTTGGAAGCGGCTTTACCTGGGGGAGCGCTCTATTGAGGTGGTAAGTCTTTTTTGTTTTTCTTACCCGGCAATATTTTTTTTATATCATCGTCCTCATCCAGGTTATTCATTTGCGTTATTACCCACGGATAGCGGGCCGCTACAAAACGCGACAATGGTTTAACGGTATACCTGGAGGGGTTAGGCAGTGACGATGCTATCATAGCGGCTTCACGCCTTGAAAGTTCTGCAGCGGATTTTTTAAAATAATAACGGGTTGCAGCCTCAATGCCAAAAATTCCCGGTCCCATTTCAATTACATTGAGGTATACTTCCAGTATCCGTTCTTTTCCCCATATCCATTCAATCATAAATGTAAAATAGATTTCAAGTCCCTTGCGCAGCCAGTTGCGGCTCTGCCATAAAAAAACATTTTTGGCCACTTGCTGACTGATTGACGAGGCGCCCGCTATCCGGTTCTTTTTTTTCTTGTTTTTTTCAATTGCTTTTTGAATGCTTTTCCAATCAAAGCCATTATGATCCGGAAAGAGTTGATCTTCGGCCGCGATCACTGCTAACCCGGCATTGGGAGAAATTTTATCTGCAGCAACATAATCTCTCTTTAAACCCTTCCCGCTAATGAAACTACCGAACTGGGTAAGCGTTAAGGGTGGATTCACCCATTTCAGAATAATAATATACAAAAATTGGAAAATGAATAAAACGAAGACCAGCCTTTTACAAAACCTCCAGGTTCGGGCTAAGAAATTTTTCACAATATGCCGAGTAGTTAGGGGTGTAAAATAAAACAAATGTATTGGAGCAAACAATTTCTATTGGGAAGTTATTTGTACATACTGCAGGCTGTATTTTTTGCCGATAACGTAATAATACCTGCGAAGTTTATACATGGTGAAGCCCAGTAAAGCTACCCCTCCTGAAATGGCCAGGGTTGCCGGATCAATTTGTGTTTTTTGTATCAAACTGTTAAAGGTATGCAGAAAAGCATACCCGCCACCGGCAATCATGAACAGTGTACCGTTACGTACAAATTCAAACGATTTCTCCGGCTTGGGTATGGACGATATTTCCTTATAGTGAAAACGCAAATCATAGTGCCCCATCGTATCCCGGGTTCTCGTGCCCCAAAATGTGGGCGCCATTCTTACGTCATATTGTTTAACATATAGAGTGTCCTTATAAATTCGTTCAATGATTCCGCTGATATAATATCCATTAACATGAACAAATTCGATAGGCGCACCTTTAAAATAGTTTTTAATGGTACGGTCCTTTTTTTTCAGCGACAGAAAATCACTTTGCTGGGAGAACGAAAAAAAAGAAGTAAAAAAACACATGACTAACGGCAGAACTTTGTGCATGACAGTCCTTTGAATTACAAAAAGAATAATGTTCGATACAGGTGAAACTTATATTTCCCGAAGCGATATTAAAATGATTGGCAGGTTTTTGGTTCATGACCAGTACACTCTTTACTCCCTGTTTTTAATGCACTTTGTCGCTCCAGAAAATGATGCCGTATATCAGTGCGAAAGCGAACCCAATTAGTATGCCTCCGGAAATTTTTGTGATGAGCGAAATATTCTGCACGGTAAGCCTCCTGCGTAATCCTCCCGCCAACATTACTTTTGCCGAGTCTGCCAGCATATTAAACACAATGCAGGTAGTAAAAATTACAATTCGCTGTCGAAGGGTATGGGTTACCGCAAAGGCGGTAGCATTAACCAGCCAGAAAATGATCACACTCGGATTTAAAGTATTAATCAAAAAGCCTGATAACAGAATCTGGGTGTGATCCTTTCTGCCCAGTTTAACCACTAATTCGTTACCGTTGACTTTCACTTTAATCTTCTTAAAAAAAAGATAATAAATACCCAATACCAGCAAAAAAAAGCTGCCGGTATAGCCGATTAATATCTTGTATTCGAGTAACTCTTTTACGAGTTCGGTAAAACCATTGCTGATTACAACCAGAAAAACATCGCTTATCCATACGCCTGCAACAAAGCTAAAGCCGCCTTCATGTCCATTATAAATGCTTTGTTTGATGATCGTAAAAATTACCGGACCTACCGATAAAGCTAGAATTAACCCCAAAGCCAGTCCTTTTAAGAGGGCCTCAATCATGGTTTATCGTTTAGATTCATCAATTGAAGGTATAAATGTAAGAAACGAGCATTAACCTTTGTTGTAAAAAACCGTTAACGATAAAACCGGGAACAATCCTATATAGTGGTTTGGGCAACAAATTGCTGCCATTCTTCCAGCATTTTGCCTTTCATTACTCTTGGAAATTTATGTTGCCCGCCCAGTTTGCCCTTTCGCTCCATAAATTCCATAAAAGTTTTTTCTGGTAACACCGTGAGCAGCACCTCTTTTAATGCGCTTTTTCTTTCCACGGCATAATCGTCATTCAATTCTTTGAGTTTGTCATCTACGGAAATTCGCAACTTTTCTGCATCCACTACATCATCACATGCAACATACCAGTGATGCGCAAAAAATGATTGATGCGGTATGCCGGCGACGGTAAATTCGGGAATGGAAATATTCATCTCCTGGCTTGCCAATTGAATACCTTTGTTGATATTGTCGATGCTCAGGTGTTCACCTACCAGGTTAAGAAAATGTTTGGTTCTTCCGGTAATTACAATTTCGGATCTTTTTTTATCCGTGAACCTCACCGTATCGCCAATCAAATACCTCCATGCACCGGCTGAAGTACTCAATAAAATAGCATAGTCCTTGCCTTCCTCCACTTCTTCTAAAAGAAGTGATTCTGCATGTGGTACTATGTTTCCTTCGTGATCGAAATTCTGACTGTTAAAAGGAACGAATTCCAGGAAGATGTGTTCATTGGTGCTCAGCCTCATGCCTTTAATATGCTGCCTGCATTGATAGGCGATAAAGCCTTCTGAGGCAAGATAGGTCTCAATATAGGTGAGTGGTTTGCCCAACAGTTCTTCAAATCCTCTTTTATAAGGGTCGAATGCCACACCACCATGCACGTAAAAAGCGAGGTTCGGCCATATTTCGTGAATGTTTTTCAGATTATATTTTTCAACAATCATTTCCATGCACATTTGTATCCAGGCCGGCACACCAACAACAAACCCAATATCCCAGTTAGGAGCCTGTTCCACCACTTCATCCAATTTCGTATTCCAGTCTTTAGTACGGGCAATTTTTTTTCCTGGTTTGTAAAAAGGGCTGAACCAGAACGGCACTTTCTTGGCCGTGATACCACTTAAATCGCCGGAATAATACCCCGGACCTTTTTGAAGGTCGGTACTTCCGCCAAGCATCAGCCAACCTTTACGGATCGATTTTACAGGAATGTTTTCATAATTGCGTAGCGACAGCATCTGTTTGATCATAACAATGCGGTTACCCCGCATGAGGTCATTGGTAATCGGAATGAATTTGCTGGCGGATCCGGACGTGCCGGAGCTCAACGCGAAGTACTCAATTTTACCAGGCCAACACACATCGGGAATACCTTCGAGGGTGCGGTGCCACCATTGGTTGTATATACTGTCGTAATCAAAAATGGGGACTCTTTGCTGATATATCTTTTCAGGATGTTTGTGCAGCAATATTTCATCGAAATGATAAGCCTGTCCAAATTCCGTGAATTTGGCTTTTTTTAATAGTTTTTTTAAAACACGGCCTTGCTGGCGGCTCTGTGGTCCCTCATGCAGCCTCAGCGTTCTTGCAATTGTTTTAGGAATCGGTATTTCAATAATCCCCATTGAATATGGATGGGTTAATGATGGTAATATGTAATAGACAAATGTATGATTCTCCTTTGTATGTGCCTAAATTGATATCGGTTTATACCTCTGCCGTTACGGCAAAGTATATAAATCCTCGCCGGCAATCGCGTCCTGAAATGTTTTCCTATTGTGAATGGTTAAAGTTTTGGCGGGATAGATCTGCCTCATCTGTGGTGATATTCTTATTCAACGGGTCAGCCCTGGAATTCCTTTACTTCCGGCGGCGTGTATCGTTATTTGAATATGCTTTACGGGTAGCCGTTCTGCCTGCTCAATGATCTGTTGAAACGATTGCGGCCCTTCACAAAAAACAGCAATTCCTGCCCTGGTATCAATAAAAGGAGATGCTTCGAAAGCGGCGGCTGGGTTGCCCTTATACCAGACTGCTCTTTCGGCTATTTGTGTTCCAACAGTCCCTAATATCTTCAAAACAATTTGATAGGACGCTTCATCGCCAATTACTATTACCGGAAGTTTATCAACGAGCTTTTGTTTTTGAGTAGTACCGGCAGTAAGTCCCAACCTTTTTGGCAAAGCAGCAATAGCAGCCCTGATGCCTATACCGCACTGGATAAGAAAATGATACATGCCTGCCCGGCTGTTGCGATAATGCTTGTTTACAAAAATGCTCATGGCTTTGTAAAACATGTTTACATAGTGAATACTGTCTTTTTGCGTACTCCTGCCTTTAAAATGAAGGATAGTTACATCGTGGTAATAGTAATTCTTAAATCCTTCTTTTTGGATGCGAAAACTGAGGTCAATATCTTCCCCGTACATAAAAAACGCCTCGTCAAAACCCCCGGTGATATCCAGTACATCCTTCTTTATCATCATGAATGCCCCGGCAATAACATCCACCTCATGCGTTTGATTTTCCTTTAAGTTACCCAGGTAATATTTTGAAAAAAAAGCGGAATGAGGAAACAATCCTGCAAAGCCGGTGAGTTTAAAAAATGAAGGAAGCGGCGAGGGAAATGCTCTTTTACTTTCTTTCAAAAACCGCCCCGATTCATCGAGCATTCTAACGCCTAATACGCCTGTGTTTTCATGAGTGCTAAAAAAATGAAGGCATTGTGTAAAGCAATCTTCTCCAACAATGGTATCGGGGTTTAAAAAAAGGATATAGCTTCCTTTGGCCAATTTTAACCCGAAATTGCAGGCTTTCGCAAATCCCAGGTTTTCATTATTCCAGTAAAATTTCACCAGGGGAAACATAGGTTCAAGATATGCCCTGCTTCCATCAGTTGAATGGTTGTCAACTACGATGATCTCCATTGCCATATTACGTCCCGCTTTATTTACCGAATGCAGGCACTGTTCAAGGAAATATTTTACATTATAGTTAACAATAATTACCGAAAGCACTGATAATAAATTATTTTGATGACAGCGAATTAAGAAATTTTAAAGGAGGATACAAAATATTTAAAATAGGATAGGCCTTAAATTTTTGTTTTGCGAAATGCAGGTTAAACTAACTTTGCAAAGTTTCATTCAAAAAAGAACAATGGGTACGAAGACAGAAGTTTTGCAGGAGGTAGTAATCAAATTTGCAGGAGATAGCGGCGACGGCATGCAGCTTACCGGCAGCCAGTTTACGAACAATACGGCCCTGCTGGGGTTGGATTTAGCCACATTCCCGGATTTTCCGGCCGAGATTCGGGCTCCACAGGGTACGTTACCAGGAGTGAGCGGTTACCAGTTGCGTTTTTCAAGCGACATGATTTATACGCCTGGAGATGAATGCGATGTGTTGGTGGCGATGAATGCCGCCGCTTTAAAAGTGAACCTCAAGGCCCTGAAAAAAGGGGGCAGGATTATCGCCAACAGTGATGGCTTTGATGCTAAAAATCTCAGGTTGGCTAATTACCCGGATGGGGTTAATCCGCTGGAGGATGATAGCCTTAGCAACTATGAGGTGATTAAAATAGATGTTACGAAGATGACCCGTGAAGCATTGAAGGACATTACCATGGGTACAAAGGAAAAAGATCGCGCAAAAAATATGTTCATCCTGGGCTTTCTCTACTGGATGTACAATCGCGACATGGATAATACCATTGGGTTCATTAAGGAGAAGTTCGGCAAGAAGCCTGAAATATATGAAAGCAATGTGCGCGCTTTGCAAGCCGGGTTTAATTATGGCGATACCACCGAGGCTTTTGGCGTTACCTATGCGGTAGCTAAAGCACGGATGAAGAGCGGAACCTATCGTTCTATTATGGGTAACCAGGCATTGTCGTATGGCTTGATCGCGTTCTCTCAAAAAAGCGGGTTGCCCTTATTTTTAGGATCTTACCCCATTACCCCCGCTTCGGATATTTTACATGAACTGAGCCGTCAGAAGGCATTTGGGGTACGCACTTTCCAGGCCGAAGATGAAATTGCCGGCATTACTGCCGCCATCGGCGCCTCCTACGGTGGCAGCCTGGGTGTTACAACCACTTCCGGACCAGGAATGGCATTGAAAGCGGAGGCCATGGGATTGGCGGTTATGCTGGAAATACCATTGTTAATTATCGATGTGCAGCGCGGTGGGCCATCTACCGGTCTGCCTACCAAAACCGAGCAGAGTGATTTATTACAGGCTTATTACGGAAGGAACGGTGAATGTCCAATGCCTGTTGTTGCGGCTTCTACACCCAGCGATTGTTTTGATGCCGTGTATGAGGCCTGCAGGATTTCGGTGCAGCATATGACCCCTGTTATTTTTTTAAGCGATGGCTATATAGCAAATGGCGCCGAACCCTGGCGTTTTCCCAAAAGCGAAGATTTACCACCGGTAACGGTGCATTTTAAAACGGAGCTGGGACATGGCGAGGAGAAGTTTCATCCGTATTCACGCAATGAAAAACTGGTTCGTCCGTGGGTAGTACCGGGCGCGCCGGGACTGGAGCACCGTATCGGGGGCATTGAAAAACAGAATATTACGGGTAATGTAAGTTACGATCCGGAAAATCACCAATTGATGGTGAAAATAAGAGAAGAGAAAGTGGAGAAAATCGCTGAAGATATACCTGATCAGCAATTAGACAGTGGCCCTGAAAAAGGAAAACTGCTGGTACTGGGCTGGGGTTCTACCTACGGTGTTATTAAGAGTACAGTTGCTGAGTTACAAGCCCTGGGTCACCAGGTTGCACACGCGCAAATACGTTATTTACGTCCATTCCCTAAAAACCTGGGTAGTATCATCAGCAATTTTGACGGGGTGCTGATACCAGAGATCAACAATGGTCAGCTTATTAAAATTATCAGGGACAAGTACCTGGTTAATGCCAAAGGCTATAATAAAATTATGGGTGTGCCCATTACCAAAAGCGAACTAACGGAGGAGATTAAAAAAATGCTTTAGCGGGTGCATGCTTTGCTTCACTATAGATACGCGATGCCAGCCGGCAACAGCTACTGTCGTTATTGGTTTTCAATCTTGCTTAATAATACTGTTGCATATGCCATTAATCCTTCTTCCCGGCCGGCAAAGCCCAGTTGCTCTGTGGTGGTGGCTTTAACTGAAACATCTTTAACCGTTATCTGCACAATGCCGGCAATAGCACTTTGCATCCGGGAGATATAGGGTTTTATTTTAGGAGCCTCTAAACAAAGGGTGGAATCAATATTTACAATCCTGTATCCTTCTTTTTGAATCAATTCAAAAGTTCGATGGAGCAGTATTTTACTATCAATATCCTTAAATTCCTGTGATGTATCCGGGAAATGGGTTCCGATATCTCCCAGACTTAAGGCGCCAAGCATGGCATCGCAAATGGCATGGAGCAATACATCGGCATCGCTATGCCCCAGGGAGCCTTTATGATGGGGAATTTCAACTCCGCCTATCCATAGTTTCTTCCCTTCAGCCAACTGGTGGAAATCTACTCCGAGCCCGATTCTGTACGACATTTTTTCCGCTAAAATAAAAAGAAAGACCCAACAGTTTGTATAAACATGTTGGGTCTTAAAGAAATGCCGGGTTTAGATAGCACCCATGGTACTATTTGCTCTAATAAGATAAATTGCTGCTGCCAGCGTCCACTCCGCCACCTAAATTAAACAGAAGGCTGAAACGGATCGTATTGGAAAGCGGGTTTCTGTTCACTCCATTACCCGAAGGCAGGAGGTAAGAGAAATTAAGTCCGAAAATACTGTAATTGATGCCCACACCGAGGGTGAAATAACTTCTGCCGCCCATATTTTTTGATTCGCCATAATATCCTGCTCTCAAAGCAAACTGGTCATTGTACATGTATTCACCACCAACAGAATAAGCGATGGCGTTATTGCCAAAAGAGTTGAACCAGCCACTCACTACCCCGTCTCCGTTGTACTCCGCAAAAGCTGTAGAATCTTTAATCTCGTCGCCGGTAACCTCCGGAGGAGCCGGTACCATCAGTTTATTAATTTCGCCGTTAAGCGTTATTTTATGCACTTCATTGGTTACCCAGGTGTGTCCAACGCCTATTCCAAGATTGGCCGGAATATAGTTTCTTTGACTGGCATCTGAAGTATACGCAATTTTGGATCCCATATTAGTAAATGCCAATCCGAGGTTCCAGCCCTGTCCTTCTTCATTGGCGGTAGTATAATATAAGCCAATATCTCCTGCTACGGCTGTGCCGGCTTTATAAGAAACACCATTTACCGATGCGCCACCGGCAAGGTTGGAATAAATATAGCGGAGTGCAACACCTAAAGACAACTGGTCGGATAATTTACGTGAATAACCAAGGTCTAAGCCAAATTCCCGCGGGTTAAAGCGGTTTAAGTCATTTCCCATGGCGTCTGTAAACTGTATATTTCCCAAACTGAAATAGCGTAAAGATGCAGAAATAACCTGCAGTTCGTCGAACTTATAATGACCAGCCAAAGATGCCAGGAACACATCATTTAATCCCAAATCCTTTAGCCACGGGGTATAAGTGAGTCCAATTCCAGCCTCATTGTTAATAAAAGGATATTTGGCAACATTGTAAAACTGCGAGTTAACGTCTGCAGATGTTGCTATTCCCATATCGCCCATGCCCCCTGCCCTGGCGTCGGGCGAGATGCGTAAAAACGGAACGGCAGTCGTAACAATATTTATGGGTTCCGAGCTTTGCGCAAAAACAGTAGCCGATATCCCCACAAGCAATAAGCTGGCAACAAAAAATCTCTTCAATGAATGTTTCATCAGAAATTGTGTTTGGTTGAAAAGTGAATAAACAAGTAGCATTTTATTCAATATTCGGAATCTATTTAATACGTTATAAATTTGGATTGCAAAAGTAAGACAGTGTTTTCTGTTTTTCAGGGGTTTTTTCACTACATAGTCAGCACCCTTTCAAAATCCGGTGATAGTTAACAATTACCGTTCTTCTTTTTGTTAAAGCTTTCTTACAAACGTGGCGAAAAAATAATTATTGTTTTGCACCTGATTTTCACCACTTTGGCGCAATAATAGTAGTAATTTATAAGTTTAGCATTTAATAAACACAAAAAGACGGTGGGTCTTTTTGGAAAGTGATTAAATTGCAAGTTGTTAAATAATTAAGGTGCTAATTAAAAGCAACAGGGATCGCTTTAAATGCAATAATCACAGTTTATGCCCGTTATCCTTTTTTAGTTTAAATCCAGCAAAATGCAAAGACTATTGAATTTTAAAAATCTCCTTCTCTTATCGGCAGTTGTTCTGCTTTTCAGTTCATGTAAGAATGGGCTTTTTGGTAAGAAGAAACATGAGAAATCTGATGTAACAGGTTGGAACTACAATGATAAAAACATGGGTGGTTTCAATGTTTCGAAAGAAAAAGAACAGAATACCGGTCCGGGTCTGGTCTTTGTTCAGGGTGGTACCTTTACTATGGGAGCTACCGATGAAGATGTAATGGGAGATTGGAATAATATACCCCGCCGTGTAACTGTATCTTCATTTTATATTGATAAAACCGAGGTAGCCAACGTTCATTATCGCGAATACCTGCATTGGATCGAAGCTGTTTTTGATGATCCCCAGTATGCCAAGGTAATTGACGCTGCCAGGCCGGATACATTGGTTTGGAGAGAAGAACTCGCCTACAACGAACCGTTGGTTGAGTATTATTTCCGTCATCCGTCTTATAACTATTATCCTGTTGTAGGGGTAAGCTGGAAGCAGGCAAATGATTTTTGTTTATGGCGCAGCGACAGGGTAAATGAAAGAATATTGGTTGAAAAAGGATATATCAACAAAAACCAGTTGAAAACCATGCAGGGTCAGGGCCAGGAAAACTTCAACACCCAGGCTTACCTGAAGGATTTATATCAGCCACAGCCGGGCAAGCCAAAGAAAAATCCGCTAATGGATGCAAACGGTCGCCCAAGAACAAAAATAACCTTTGAAGACGGCTATATGTTGCCTAATTACAGGCTGCCCACCGAAGCGGAATGGGAATATGCCGCTTATGGTTATATCAATCAAAATCCTAAACCAAAGAAAAAATCGAATGGTTCAGGAGAAGAGTTGATCAAAGAAAAACAAGTTTATTCCTGGAGCCAGAATGTTAACGGTTTGCGCGACAGCCGTCATGGAAGCTGGCAAGGTAAATTCCTCGCTAACTTTAAACGTGGTAGTGGTGATATGATGGGTATTGCAGGTGGTTTAAACGATAATGCTTCAATCCCGGGTCCGGTAGATGCTTTCTATCCTAACGGTTTTGGATTGTATAACATGTCTGGAAACGTGAATGAGTGGGTATCGGATGTGTATCGTCCACTTTCAAACCTGGATAATGACGACTTCAACCCGTATCGTGGTAACCGTTTTGAGAAATTTACGAAAAATGACAACGGTGAATTTGAAAGAGATAGTCTTGGCAGGGTAGTGAAGGAATATGTTACCGACGAGGAAAGCAAGAACCGCCGCAACTACCAAAAGGGCGACGTCATTAACTATCTGGATGGTGATTCGGCTTCTCAGGTAACTTATGGTTATGGGATAACTACCTTAGTGAGCGACCATGCCAGGGTGATAAAAGGTGGTAGCTGGAACGACCGCGCTTATTGGTTAAGCCCCGGCACCCGCCGTTTCCTCGATGAAACACAGGGTAGCAGCACAGTTGGATTTCGTTGTGCTATGGATAGGGTAGGTAGCCAGGAAGGTAATGGGTTTAAACCAGGCAATAACTGGAGCAAACGCCGGCAAAATTCCCGTAAAAACTAAACTTAATTTTTTTAATAAGGCAATACCTTCTCTCCGGAGAGGGTATTTTTTTTGGATGAGGTATCGGGTATGGGCAATCGGCAATCGGCAATCAGGTATCAGGTATCAGGT
>CAYMKT010000001.1:48825-58008 GCA_964391065.1 uncultured Terrimonas sp.
TGAGGTATCGGGTATGGGCAATCGGCAATCGGCAATCAGGTATCAGGTATCAGGTATCAGCTGTCAGGTATGAGCTATCAGCCATCCTTCGGATTTCGGATTTTCGGTTTCGGATTTTTTTATTTTCAGTTTATGGTTTGTGGTTTATGGTTGTATTTTGCTTCGGATTTAGGACTTCCGGCTTCGGATTTTAAAAAGCCATTGGGGTAAAACAAAAAATTTTAGTATTTTTTTACTAAATATGTTAGTGTTGATAAGTTTATATATATCTTTACAACCAACAACTAATTTTGGTGATATAAAACCGCATATTATATGTCAAGCAATGAAAAGTTAAAGGCGCTTAAGCTAACCATGGACAAAATTGAAAAAGATTATGGCAAAGGCAGTGTAATGATGATGAATGAAAGAGGAACGCAGCAGATAGAAGTGATATCTACCGGTTCAATTGGATTGGATGTTGCCCTGGGTGTTGGTGGCGTTCCTAAGGGCAGGGTTGTTGAAATATATGGACCTGAGTCTTCCGGTAAAACCACCATTGCTATTCATATTATTGCTGAGGCACAAAAGAAAGGCGGTGTTTGCGCTATTATAGATGCAGAACATGCTTTCGATAGCGCTTATGCACAAAGGCTTGGAGTTGATATTGATAACCTCCTGATTTCTCAACCCGATTATGGGGAGCAGGGCCTTGAGATTGCTGACCGGTTGATTCTTTCAGGTGCACTCGATGTGGTAGTGATAGATTCTGTAGCGGCACTCGTACCTAAAAGCGAGTTGGAAGGAGAAATGGGCGACAGTAAAATGGGAATGCAGGCAAGATTGATGTCGCAAGCCCTGCGCAAATTAACGGCTACGATTAGCAAAACCAATACAGTATGTATTTTCATTAACCAGTTGAGGGAAAAGATAGGCGTTATGTTCGGTAATCCCGAAACCACCACTGGTGGAAATGCTCTTAAATTTTATGCCTCGGTTCGGTTAGATATCCGGCGGATGGCTCAGATCAAAGACGGGGATGAAGCTGTGGGTAACCGTGTAAAGGTAAAAGTGGTAAAAAACAAAGTGGCGCCTCCTTTTCGCTCGGCGGAATTTGATATTGTTTATGGAGAAGGTATTTCCAAGGCCGGCGAAATCATTGATATGGGCGTTGAAATGAGCATTATACAAAAAAGCGGAAGCTGGTACAGCTACAATACGGACAAGCTTGGACAGGGGCGCGATGCGGTTAAACAGTTGCTGATCGATAATCCAGGATTGGCAACTGAAATTGAGGCAAAAATCAGGGAAAAGATCAAAGAGGTACAAACTGCATAAGGCATACTCATATCTTTAACAATGGACGGTTACTAAGACAAGCCGTTGAAATTAAATTTCAACGGCTTTTTTAGTCGCTTTCAACGCTGGTATTGTCTTGCCACAATTCATAAACTTTTTTAATTCACATTAGCTTTATACTTTTCCATATTAAACCATTCTCAATGACTATTTCGCGCATTTTAAAGCCCCGTAAACGCATTGCCTTAGTGGCGCACGACAATAAAAAGAAAGACCTTATTGAGTGGGCAGAGTTTAACAAATCGGTACTGGCGAGGCATGAACTCATCGCTACGGGTACAACAGGTAAGCTGCTCGAAGCCAGTCTGGACAGGCCGGTAAAGCAAATGTTGAGTGGTCCACTTGGCGGTGATCAGCAAATAGGTGCAATGATTGCCGCCGGCGAGATTGACGTTCTTATTTTTTTCTGGGACCCCATGGAGGCGCAACCACACGATCCCGATGTAAAGGCCTTATTGCGGTTGGCCGTGGTATGGAATATTCCTGTGGCCAGTGATCGGTCCAGTTCGGATTTTTTAATGACCTCTCCTTTAATGCACGAAGAATATGAAGCGATTATACCCGACTACAGTAACTATATAAAACGGAGGTTGTAAAAACAGATGAAGATTATTTTACGGCCCTGGCGCAGGGAAGACCGCTTTATTTTGACGGAGTTGGCCAATAATATTAATATCTGGAATAATTTGAGAGACCGGCTGCCCTATCCGTATCGTTTGCACCATGCCGATATATTTATGAAATATTGCGCCAGGCACAGCCCCCCTCAGGTGCTGGCAATTGAGGCTGATGGCTTGGTTGTGGGATGTATTGGTCTCCAGATGCAGGATGATGTATCGCGTATCAGCGCTGAACTGGGTTATTGGATTGGCGAACCCTATTGGGGAAAGGGAATTGCGGGGGAATCCATAAAATTAATGATGGGCTACGCGTTTGAAACCTTTCCTGTTATAAGCCGCATTTATGCAAGAGTGTTTGAATACAATAAACCATCTATGAAAGTTCTGGAGAAAAACGGCTTTCACCTGGAAAGTATCCAAAAGCAATCCGCGATTAAAAATAATGTGGTTGTTGACGAATATGTTTGGGTAAAATTCCGGTGAGCGGACCATGACAGCTATCAGCATTTAGATCAGCACTATCTTTGCAGCATTATTTTTGATATAACGGACTAATGTAAGTTTTCAGTAACCTGCCGTCCAGAATATGTCTTTCACTTTCGCTATGCGTGCTCAGAAAGCAGACTAACTTATTCTGAATCAAATTGCTTTATCACTAAAAGGTAATACCATGCAAAAAATAGAGTTGACAAATAAGCAGTACAAGCTGTTATTGCAGTTGGTGGCATTAGGAATTGACCTGATAGACAATGCCGCTTTGGGCGATGATGAGGAAGATGATGATTTGTTTAGCGATGCGGCTGAACTGGAAGGCTACCTTATGGCGCATTTTAGCAAATTTGGAGTAAAAGATATGGTGGTATACGACGCTGCCGAAGACGTTTTAAACCATACCGGCCATTTTTTGGAAGAGCAGGAAATGATTTCAAACAGCGCCTATATCAATAAGTCGGCCGAAATAGCGTCCTTTCAATTGGGCATGCGCGATTATAAAGAAGTGAATGGATATCATTCCCTTGACAACATAGATCCGCAGGAAGGAGCAGATAAGATCATGAGCTTTTCCATGAAATATTTAAATGAAATTTTTGAAAATGGATTTGATAATTTTTATCTGAGCGATGATAAACCTGCAAAGATTATCAGCCTTTCATCCGAATAGATTATTATGTCTTTTAAACTCCATTCAGCATATACGCCTGCGGGTGATCAGCCGGAAGCTATTCGTCAGCTCACAGAGGGTATTCAAACCGGCGAAACACAGCAGGTGTTGCTGGGCGTTACAGGATCGGGTAAGACTTTTACCATGGCTAACGTCATCCAAAACGTACAACGGCCTACCCTGGTGCTCACACATAATAAAACTTTAGTAGCTCAGCTATACGGCGAGTTTAAACAGTTCTTTCCCGAAAATGCGGTGGGTTATTTTGTGTCATATTATGATTACTACCAACCGGAAGCGTATATGCCCGTAAGCGACACCTATATTGAAAAGGATCTTTCAATAAATGAAGAATTGGATAAACTGCGTTTACAGGCCACCGCCCAGTTATTGAGCGGCAGACGCGATATTATAGTGGTGGCTTCGGTAAGTTGTATTTACGGTATGGGTAACCCCACTGAGTTTGAAAATGGCATCATACGCATTCAACAGGGCCAGGTGATCAGCCGGCAGGGTTTTTTGCATGCGCTGGTTAATGCCCTGTATAGCCGCAGCCAGGGCGATTTTAACCGCGGCAACTTTCGTGTGAATGGAGATACCGTTGACATTAACCTTCCCTATATGGACTTCGGTTACCGGATCAGTTTTTTCGGCGACGAAATTGAAACGATTGAAACCCTGGAGATCAGTAGCGGTAAGCGGATCAGTGCGGTAGAGAATGCAGCTATTTTTCCTGCCAACCTTTACCTCGCGCCTAAAGACCAGATACAACAGGTTTTAGCCGAAATACAGGACGAAATGACAAGGCAGGTGGAATATTTCAAAAGTGTGGGAAAATATATCGAAGCCCAGCGCATAAGTGAAAGAGTAAACTACGATGTGGAAATGATACGGGAATTGGGTTATTGTAATGGCGTTGAAAATTATTCCCGTTTTTTTGACAGGCGTGCACCCGGAACAAGACCATTCTGTTTGCTGGATTATTTTCCCAAAGATTATTTATGTGTAATTGATGAGAGCCACCAAACGGTACCGCAGGTGAGCGGCATGTATGGTGGTGACCGGAGCAGAAAATTAGTGCTGGTGGATTATGGCTTTCGTCTCCCATCTGCAATGGATAACCGGCCGCTCAACTTTCACGAATTTGAATCTTTGCTGAACCAAACGGTATATGTATCGGCAACACCAGGCGACTATGAACTGGAGAAAACCGGTGGCGTGGTCATTGAACAGGTGGTACGTCCTACAGGACTGCTTGATCCACCCATTGAAATTCGGCCCAGCGTTAACCAGATTGATGATTTACTGGACGAGATAGACAAGCGGGTTATAAAAGGCGACCGGGTATTGGTAACCACTCTTACCAAACGTATGGCCGAAGAAATGGATAAATACCTGCACCGCATTAATATTAAATCCAAATACATCCACAGTGAAGTGGATACTTTGGAAAGGGTGGAAATTTTGCGCCAGTTGCGTTTGGGCGAAATTGACGTACTGGTGGGTGTAAATCTTTTGCGTGAAGGATTGGATCTTCCCGAAGTATCGCTGGTAGCTATACTGGACGCCGATAAAGAAGGTTTTTTGCGCAATGAAAAATCATTAACCCAAACTGCCGGGCGTGCTGCAAGAAACGTGGATGGGCTGGTTATTTTTTATGCCGATAAAATGACCGAAAGTATGCAGCGTACTATTGACGAAACCCAGCGTCGTCGCGAAAAGCAAATAGCTTATAATATTGAACACGGTATTACACCTACCACCGTAAAAAAATCCAAGGCCCAGGTATTTGCCCAGACCTCTGTATTGGACATTAAGGGATACGATGTGCATAAGCCTTATGCGCTGGCGCCTGATGAAGACATGGTAACGGTAGCGGCCGAAGACCAGGAGGAATACCTGACCGTGCCGAAAATGGAGAAAGCCGTTTCCAAAATAAAAAAGGAAATGGAAAAAGCCGCCAGGGATCTCGACTTTATGGAAGCCGCCCGGTTAAGGGATGAAATGTTTACCATGCAAAAAAAGCTGGAGGAGATGAAGAAAACCTCCTGACCCGGTACGGGTTAGCACTTGTTTTTTGATCTGGCGCCTTAGTATTATAGCCGCCGTTTATCCGCCAAACTTCAGTTTATAAGTAGTTCCTTTGCACTTTATGATACAGCATCAAATTCTTCTTTAATTAAAATATCTCACCGCTTGTTCGCCTACCCATCGCCCCATTGGTACTGCTACGGCATTGCCAATCAATCGGTATGCACTTCTTTTGTTTTCAAAATTAAAGTCTTCTGGAAATCCTTGAAGTCTTGCATATTCTCTGATTGAAAATGGTCTCACTCCATATTTTGAAGAATTATCTTTTACTAATCTTGTACCTAAATCTTTTGAGTAATGTGCTACACACGTAGGTGCAATAGCGGAAATTTCATCAGGGTCAACTATAATTGGTTTATCCCGATACTTTCCATTAATTCTGCTAATTACATATTCTGGCATTGCAACCTCCGGATTCCTTTCCATTATTTCTTTTAATCTTGGTTTGCTGTGCACACTTTTGGGAGGACTAATAGTAAAAGGTTTTCTTGTGCCGATTAGAATAAGTCTTTTTCTTCTTTGTGGTAACCAATTAGCAGCATCAATGGGGCAGAATACATTTACATAATAATCGGGTAGCTTCGTCATTGCTTCCATTACCACTTTAAATTTTTTCATTCCCGGCACATTTTCTACAATGTACATTTCAGGTTTTTCGATAGCAATATGTCGGAAGAAATGGAGAAATAAATCATCACCAGTTCTTGTTCCATGAATATCCGCTATTGCTGAGTATTTTGTACAAGGATATGTTCCAACTATTATTTCTGAATTAGGTTGTTCCAATACCGTCTTATCTTTTATGTCACCATTAATAACCGCGTGGGAAAAGTAGTTCCTGTTCATTTGCATACAATCTGTTGCTTCTATATCAAGGTCAAGAGATTGAATCATATTCACTCCGGCTTGTATAATTCCTAACTCCATTCCTCCACATCCCGAAAAATATCCTTTAGCTGTTGGTCTGTACATAAATAATTTCTGGTATTTATCTTTTGAAAATTGTATCTAAATGAAATTCTAAAAACTCTTTTTTAGGTAAATATTTCTTCGGTACCCGAAGACGTAAATTTGTTAGATGAGCAAAATATTTTTCGTAATAATTTTCTTTCTGTTTTTTCTTTAAGATTGGTGAAATCAAAACTTCAAACTTATCATTGATGCTTATGTAACCTTTGTCAAAAGCTCTATCATACAGAGCCGAAAGGCAAATGCCGTTTTCTGGATTCAATCTTTCATTTTCATTTTTAGACCATGGAATAATATGACTTGCAAACAGTAAATCGGGAATATCAATTCCAGTAATGGCACATTTACTTGAATAATTTACCATTACAATTTTCCTGAAAAAGTTTTGATTAACCCTTGTTTTTACTTCCCGGATTTTTGTTTCACCCTTTAAGTTTTCTACTCCTATAAGAATATCAGCAAATTTTTGTTCGATGGTTTCATGCTGTTTCTCTGCTAATACTTTCTCGCTTTCAAAAATCAATTCTTCTTTGTTATTTATAAATTCATTCCAGATCGGCTCTACTTGTTTTCTACCACCAGACATTCCTTTAATACCTCTCTCCTGATGATAAGGGTCGATGTGGGCAAAGTTGGTTAATCTTATTGCTACAGCATCGGGAGTTCTTCCTATAATATTTGCTAAATGAATTATTTCTGGAGTACGGCTATGCATTTTGCCAAAATCTAATTGCCAGTAAAGATTAAAAGCAAGGATTAATTCTTCTCTTGTCCAGTTTCTTTTAGCCATTATAATTTTTCATTTACAACGTATTTAATGTTTATGAACGCTAGAAGTTCAATAGTAGCAATGCAGACAAACGGATTGCGACGCAACGATGTCCAATAAAGGCTCAAATGCTGGTATCAAAATATTTACGAACCACTAACTCCGGCTTTGTGTTCTTTGACCGGATTTGGCTCATATTATAGCTTCTGACTGCTTTGGTGTGTACATCAGCCATATTACCTGCCTTGCTTTTCCTGTACCGAAATATCAAAGTCTTCCATTATTTCGGCCAGTTCATCCTGACTGAATCCTTTCTTTTCACGGAAGGCCCGGATTTGTTTACCCATCACTTCACGATTCTCCTGAATGTATTGCCCGGTTGGTCTGGACTTTTTATTCATAAACACAAAATGCCTTTAAAAAAATACGCTTTTAGAATTATAAAGCTAAGATATTTAGCAGATAGATGTTGCCATATATTGAACATTTTATCCCAAAAAAAATCATCCTGCAGTAGTTCAATAGACATTGTCTTGCTGATATCGGCCAATAATTCCTTTCCTCCTTCCATCTATACCAAAAAATTGATATATTCATTGTATGGTAACCATTGCATTGTACAACTTGAAAGGAGGGGTTGGGAAAACGGCCTCCTGTGTCAATTTTGCCTACCTCGCTGCGCTGAATGGATACAAAACCCTGCTCTGGGATATTGACCCCCAGGGCTCAGCCAGTTTTTATTACCAGGCAAAAACAAAACACAAAGGCGGAATTAAAAAGCTGGTAGAGAAAGAAGCAGACCTCGAAGACGCTATCATGGCAACGGATTATCAAAATCTTGACATTATTCCGGCCGATCTGTCTGCTAAAAGTTTTGATGTGATGTTGGAAGAAATGAAGTCCTCTAAAAAAAGACTGAAAAATATCATTCAACACCTGGATCAGTCGTATGATTTTATTTTTATTGATTGTCCCCCGGGTTTTTCGGTGTTATCCGAAAATATTTTTAACGCCGCGGATATTGTACTGATGCCCGTTATACCGACAACCCTTTCCATACGTACCTATAACATGGTGAAAGACTATTTTAAAGAAAAGGATATTGATCTTTCTAAAATGATGTGTTTCTTTACGATGGCGGATCTCCGGAAAAACATGCACAACGAGATCATGGAAACCTTGTATAAAGACAAAAAGTTTTTTGAAAATTACATCCCCTATCTTTCCGATGTAGAAAAAATGGGCATACACAAAGCGCCGGTAGAGGAATATGCCCGATCGGGCTATGCAGCTCAATGCTATCGCGACTTATGGACGGAAATAAAAGAGGGCGTTTTGGAATGAAGATAGAAGCGGGATGTGAAGGTGAGAACAGAAGGAAAAAGAACCTTATCGGTAATTAAGTTTCTAATCAGCAAAATGGAATGGTATGAAAAGAGAACTCACTTCCTGGTTTAGCCATGCGCTGGGAAAAGAAATGCCGGTTGCGGTATATGGTCACTACGGCTTTGCTTTGTTACTGGTGCCTACCGCTGCAGCGGATTACCTGGAATATGAACGTTTTCAGTTAATTGATGCTATCGCACCCTTTATTGACGCGGGCAAAATCAAAGTGTTTTCAATTAACAGCATTAATAACGAAAGCTGGTTGAATAACGATATGGAAGGAGCGCATAAGGGCATCCGCCATAACCAGTTTAACGAATATGTTTTTGACGAGGTGGTACCCTTTATTAAGAATCATTGCACCTGGGATACCAACCTCATTATCAGCGGCGCCTCGTTCGGAGCGCTGCATTCCATGAACCTGTTTTTAAAACGGCCCGATTTGATCAACGGAACCATTGCTATGAGTGGAGTGTATGATCTTACCGAGTACACTAAGGGATATTATGATGAACAGGTGTATTATAATTCCCCGATACATTATATTCCTAATCTCACAGACGATTGGTACCTGAGCCGGATCAGGGATGGCAAAATTATTATCGCTACAGGCAGCGGCGCTTATGAAGATCCACAGGCCAACCGTAGATTTTCGGGCGTGCTGCACGACAAAGGCATACCGCATGAACTGGACATATGGGGGGAGGATATTACCCATGATTGGCCAACCTGGCGCAAGATGCTGCCGCATTTTTTGGGGTCGAGGTTTTAATGAGTGCTGTTAGGTATCAGGTGTTAGGTATCAGGTATTAGGTATCAGGTATCAGGAGTTCATGGCGCAAGGCTCA
>CAYMKT010000001.1:58108-72504 GCA_964391065.1 uncultured Terrimonas sp.
TGTTAGGTATCAGGTATTAGGTATCAGGTATCAGGAGTTCATGGCGCAAGGCTCAAAGCTCCCGGCTCATTATAAACTTGCAATCACAAACCTTAATTTCACTAATCCCCGTTCCAAAATAATTACCTTAGCTGCATGAGTAAAAGATTGTTTCTTTTAGATGCCATGGCGTTGGTTTTTCGCGCCTATTATGCTTTGATTCGTAATCCCCGTATTACTTCGAAGGGATATAATACCAATGCACAATTTGGGTTTACCAATACGCTGGTAGAGCTCATCAATAATCAAAAGCCATCACATATGGCGGTGTGTTTCGATACGCATGCACCTACCGAACGGCATACCGATTTTGCAGCGTATAAAGCCAACAGGCAGGAGGCTCCCGAAGACCTGGTGCTGGCCATTCCTGACATAAAACGTATAATAGAGGGCTTCAATATTCCCGTAATTGAGCTCGACGGTTATGAAGCCGACGACATCATCGGCACATTAAGTCTGCAGGCAGCAGCAGCAGGTTACGAAGTTTTTATGGTAACGCCGGATAAAGATTATGGACAATTGGTAACTGATAAAATAAAAATTTATAAACCCGGGTACCAGGGCGGGGATGTTGAAATCATGGGACCGGAAGAAGTGTGTGCCAAATGGAATATTAAAAGCGTTAGCCAGGTAATTGATGTATTGGGATTGATGGGCGATGCGGTAGACAATATTCCTGGCATTGCGGGTGTGGGCGAAAAAACTGCGGCAAAATTATTGGCCGAATATGAAACCCTGGAAAAAATTCTGGAAAATGCAGAAGGCATTAAGGGCGCACTGGGCGAAAAGATAAGAAAGGGAAGAGAGGATGCGATCATGAGTAAAAAGCTTGCGACTATTATTGTAGATGTTCCTGTAGAATTTCATGAAGAAAATTTCAGGCTGGCAGAATGGAACAAAGAGGTATTGAAAGATGTTTTTACTGAGCTTGAGTTTCGAACGATCGCACAGCGGTTGTTGGGTGAAGCCATAACTGTACCGGCAAGAACCGCAGACGCGAAAGGCGTTACAGCAGTTCAGACTGAATTGTTCGGTAACCCGGTTGAGCCGAAAAGTTCTGAAAAGAGGGTTATCGATACTTTGAAACCCGAAGTTGCTTCCGACCCGGCGCCTGTTGGACCAATAACTTCCGGCAAGAATATCAGCAACACCCCGCACTCCTATAGGGCAATAACGAACGCCAACGAACTTGTTGATTTTGTGAAAGCATTGTCTGTTCAACAGGAAATCTGCTTTGATACCGAAACAACCGGGCTTGACGCCAACGACACCGAACTGGTTGGAATGAGCTTTGCCTGGGTGGCCGGAGAAGCTTATTATATCCCATGCCCTGAAGATCGCGGGGAGACTTTAAGTATACTGCAAAGATTAGCGCCGGTTTTCGAAAATGAACGCATCACCTGGATTGGCCAGAATATCAAATTCGACATGCTGGTGTTGCGTTGGTATGGTATTGAAATAGCGGGGCAGTTGTTTGATACCATGCTGGCGCATTACGTTATTGAACCGGATGGTAAACGCAGCATGGATTTATTAAGCGCGCAGTACCTGGGATATGAGCCTGTACATATTGAAGAACTGATTGGTAAAAAGGGAAAGCAGCAGGGCAATATGCGTGATGTGGAAATGGATAAAATAAAAGATTACGCTGCGGAAGATGCCGATATAACCCTTCAATTGAAACATATACTGCTGCCTGAACTAAAAGCGAAAGACGTGGAAAAAGTTTTTTACGAAGTCGAAAACCCGCTTGTAAAGGTATTGGCCGACATGGAGTTTGAGGGTGTGAAAATTGATTCCGGTTTTTTGAAGGAGTATTCAAAGGAACTGGAGGCAGAGGCGAAGACGGCAGAGGAAAGTGTATACAAACAAGCGGGAGTTCGTTTTAACCTGGCTTCTCCCAAACAGTTGGGCGAAGTGCTATTTGATAAACTGCAGTTAGACCCTAAGGCGAAGAAAACAAAAACAGGTCAGTATGCAACTGGTGAGGATGTACTGCTAAAACTATCTCATCAAAACAAAATAGTAGAAGACATTTTGATTTACCGGGAGCTTACCAAGTTAAAATCAACCTATATTGATGCATTGCCGCTGATGGTCAACAAAAAAACGGGCCGCGTACATACCACATATGCGCAGGCGGTTGCTGTTACAGGAAGACTGGCAAGCAATAACCCCAACCTGCAGAACATCCCGGTACGGTCGGCAAGAGGCAGGGAAATCAGGAAAGCATTCGTTGCAAGAGATGAAAAGCATGTTTTGCTTTCTGCTGACTATTCGCAAATCGAATTAAGAATTGTAGCCGCCATCAGCGGGGATGCGGCTATGTGCGAAGCATTTAAGAGTAAAAAAGATATTCACGCAGCTACAGCCGCCAAAGTATATAACATTGATGAAATAGCCGTAACCAGGGAACAGCGCTACAAAGCCAAGAGCGTGAATTTTGGCATCATTTACGGGCAGGGTGCTTTTGGACTGGCAGATAATCTGGGCATTAGCCGCACGGAGGCCAAAGAAATTATTGATAACTACAAGAAGGAGTTTTCAGGTATCAATAAGTATATGGATGAAACCATCAACTTTGCAAGGGAGCGCGGCTACGTACAAACCCTTATGGGACGTAAACGCTGGCTGCGCGATATCAACTCCTCCAATTTTACAGTACGGGGTTACGCCGAACGTAACGCCATCAACTCTCCCATACAGGGCACAGCCGCCGACATGATAAAATTAGCGATGCAAAAAGTGCATAGCGCCATGAAAAAAGAAAAGATGCAGAGCCGGATGATCCTGCAGGTGCATGATGAGTTGATTTTTGATGCGGTGCGAGAGGAAGCCACCGACCTGAAGGCGTTGATTATTGACAGTATGCAAACGGCAATGCTATTGCCCAATGGCGTTCCGGTGGTAGCAGAGGTTGGAGAGGGCGAGAACTGGCTTGAGGCCCACTGATAGGGGAATCTGCCGGGCTACGCTCTGGTACTGTTTTATGATCTTCAGGCCTGGGATGGGTTTTGACTCGCAGTTATTTAAAAATACAGCATATGTTTAAGACTAATATTTCAGTATTTTTTCTGCTTTTGATGGCTTTGGGTTGTAATAGTAAACAGGGCAGTCCGGATACTGGCGGTGGCGATACATTGAAAAACAAAGTAGCCATTTGGCTTACCGATCCGGATGCTGCTATACTTTTCAGGGAGCAAAGCACACCCCCGGCGTTCGGCAATGTTGCAAACAATTACGCTTCTATTGAGGTAAATGACCAGGAAACTTTTCAAACCGTAGATGGTTTCGGCTATACGTTAACGGGAGGTAGTGCAATGCATCTGCACAATATGAACGCTGCAGACCGCGCACAGGTAATAAAGGAGTTATTTGATACAGGCGGAAACAACATTGGAATCAGCTATCTGCGTGTAAGTATCGGGGCATCTGATTTAGACGAACGTGTATTTTCATATAACGATTTGGCTCCCGGACAAACGGACGAACAAATGACGCAATTCAGTATTGCACCCGATAAGGAACATCTTATTCCGGTGTTGAAAGAAATTTTGACCATAAATCCCGATATTAAAATTTTAGGTTCACCCTGGTCGCCGCCCGTTTGGATGAAAACAAATGGAAATTCCCAGGGCGGGAGTTTGAAACCGGAGTACTACGATGCTTACGCAAAATATTTTGTGAAGTATGTTGAAGCCATGAAGGCCGAAGGTATTACGATAGATGCAGTTACCGTTCAAAACGAGCCCTTACATCCTGGCAATAATCCAAGCCTGCTGATGCTGGCGGAACAGCAGGCTGATTTTATCAGGCAAAGCCTGGGCCCCGCCTTTGAAGCAGCCAATATTAAAACAAAGATTATTGTATACGATCATAATGCCGACCGGCCGGATTACCCCATTACTATTTTTAATAACGCAGATGCGGCAAAATATATTGATGGCTCCGCCTTTCATCTGTACGCCGGCGATATCAGTGCGTTAAGCCAGGTGCATATGGCTTATCCCAATAAAAATCTCTATTTCACTGAGCAATGGATAGGGGCGCCAGGTAATTTAAAAGGCGATCTGGGCTGGCACATAAAAAATATAATAATAGGATCAATGCGCAACTGGTGCCGGGTAGCGCTTGAGTGGAACCTCGCCGCCAACTCCAACCTGGAGCCATATACGCCCGGAGGTTGCACTCAATGTTTGGGTGCGCTTACCATTGACGGTAACAATGTGAAGCGAAATCCTGCTTATTATATTATCGCGCATGCCGCTAAGTTTGTTCGCCCCGGATCGGTCCGGATCGCTTCCAATGTTCTTCCCGCATTGCCCAATGTGGCCTTTACAACTCCTAATGGCAAAAAAGTACTGATCGTATTAAACGAAAGCAGTGTTCTTCAAAATTTCAATATCAAATACAACGGTAATTGGGCATCTTATGGATTAAAGCCGGGGTCTGCGGCAACTTTTGTTTGGTAAATAAATGATGTTATCACTCCTTGCGAACTACATTATTCTTTCACCAGCGCTCAAATCCTCATTTAACAATATGATTCCGGGTTGTTTGCCTTTTTCAAAAGATCCTAAATCATGCTCCCAGCGTAATGCTTTTGCTCCATTAAGAGTAGCCCATTGCAGTAAAGTGTGTAAAGGGATATGTGGAAAGTGTTGATGAATGGTTGATAGTTCACTGGTAATACTCAATTGCCAGTTGCTGCCGTAGCTATCGGTCCCCAAAACGATAGTGCAACCGTGTTTGATAAAGAGACCAACCGGCGGTAGTTTTTTTTCAATGTACAGGTTAGCGTTTGCACAGACGCAGTACACTAACTGTAATCCGTTTTTTGCTGCATACTCATTAGCAAACACAATGTCGTCTTCAGGCATATAGGTATTGTGAACGAGTATAATGGTTTGTTCGTTATTAAAATAGGGCAACCAGGTTTGCACACTGCTTTTTCGGGATACCGGCAATGGCATTGTTTTACGCCCAATGCCTTCATAAAATGATAAAAAGGGTCCGGTGCCATAAACAAATAGTTCATCTTCACCTGCGCTTTCCTGGTTATGGATGGTAATGGTTTTTCCTTTGGTGTTTTTATTGATGAGGGAAAAAGTAAGTGGAGACACACTGTAAATGGCGTGCGGCGATAAGGCAGTATGAGCAGGATAAGGAATGTGACTGTTAAAAGCGTCTTCCATTTTTATAAAAGTGGCGATTTTTTCTTCTGCTTTACTGTCGTCAAGATTGGTTATTTCCAGGAAATTAGTCCAGCGCAACCGGCTCCTGCTTTTCTGGCTAATGGAATATTCATGGTTGCAGATATCACCTACTGCATTGATGCCATTCCCGAACATTTCTTTGTCTGCCAGCTCCATTTGCTTTGCTCTTTCATCCATGCTGACCGGCGATGCTTTCATTACATCGGCAATAAAATGAGTGAGTCCGCCACCGGGGGCAATCGCACCACGCATGTGGCTTAGTTCCAGGTGGCAATGGCAATTGATATGTCCCGGCATAAGGATGCCATTTAATTTTTGAATATCTTCACCGGTTTCGCCGGTAATAATATCCAGAATGGTTCCTTTTTCATCGGCAACAAGGGTATGGCTGTTGTTGAGCACCTGGTAACCCGTAAACAATTGATCCGCCTGAAATTTGCAATACGCCATAGCTGAATTAACTTTGCTGCCCGAAAGCCAAAAGAATTACTCAACCTGAAGCATGCGATCCGCCCTGGCGAATAAACAGCAACAGAAGTAAGCGATACCTGGAATGCAGGAACGGCAAAAATAAAAGAAAAATAGCCGCATTAAATGCGGGAAACAAATACCGATGTTAGATAAACTAGAAGCAATAAAGGCGAGATTCGACCAGTTGGGTGTGGCATTAACCAATCCCGAGGTTGTAAATGACAATAAGAAATTTACGGTTACCAGCAGGGAATACCGAAGTTTAGAAAAAATTGTGAGGGCGCATGATGCGTACAAAAAACTACTCGATAACATTGAATTTAATACAGAAGTACTAAATGGCGATGATGCGGAAATGCGTGATTTGGCAAAGACGGAATTACCTGGAATGGAAGAGCAAAAAGAAAAAATGGAGGCGGATATCAGGCAAATGCTGATTCCCAAAGATCCGCAGGACGAAAAAAACGCCATTATTGAAATACGCGCCGGTACGGGGGGCGATGAAGCTTCCCTGTTTGCGGGCGACCTCCTGCGCATGTATCTGCGCTATTGCGAAAGAAAAGGCTGGAAAACAACTGTTTTAACTGAAAGCGAAGGTACCGTGGGTGGGTACAAGGAGGTAGAGCTGGAAGTAACCGGTGAAGATGTATATGGGGTATTAAAGTTTGAAAGCGGAGTTCACCGCGTACAGCGGGTTCCAAATACCGAGGCCAGCGGGCGTGTGCATACGAGCGCCGCCACGGTAGCGGTAATGCCTGAAGCGGAGGAAGTTGATTTTGAATTGCGGGAAAGTGATGTGAAAATGGAAACCGCCCGAAGCGGCGGCGCGGGTGGACAAAACGTAAACAAGGTTGAAACCAAGGTAATGCTAACGCATATCCCTACCGGAACCGTGGTGATTTGCCAAACAGAACGCTCACAATTGGGAAACCGGGAAAAAGCCATGCAGATGATGCGCACCCGTTTATATGAAGAACAAGTGCGCAAACAGGAGGAGGAAATTTCAAGGCATCGTAAAAGCCTGGTAAGCACGGGCGACAGATCGGCGAAAATCAGGACCTATAACTATCCCCAGGGAAGGGTAACCGACCATCGCATAGGTCTTACCGTATACAACCTGGATGACGTAATGAATGGGGCATTACAGGAATTTATTGATGCACTTCAATTTGCCGAAAATGCCGAGAAGCTTACGCATGAGAGTATCTAAATCGTGGTTTTAAATGAGAGTCCCGCTACATTTCATTTGATGAAAAGCGTTTACAAATGATACTTTCCCATCATATTGACTGTATATTGTTTTATTCTTAGTTATTTTGTGCGCTTATAAAAAACAGGAAATGAAAATATTAATAACCGGAACAGCAGGATTTATCGGATTTCACCTTGCCAATTATCTTATGGAGAGAGGCGATGAAGTGGTAGGGCTGGACAGCATCAATGATTATTACGATGTTAACTTGAAATATAACCGATTGAAAGCTGCCGGGATTGAAGCTGAAGAGATAGGATATAACAAATTGGTTAGCAGCACTACATACCCTAATTACCATTTCATACAACTGCAGTTGGAAGACAAAGAAAACATGCAGAAGCTGTTCGCCACCCAGCAGTTTGATAAAGTGTGCAACCTTGCTGCCCAGGCAGGAGTGCGGTATAGTCTTACTAATCCGGATGTTTACATCAGCAGTAATATTGTAGGATTTCTTAATATATTAGAATGTTGCCGGCACCATAATGTAAAACATCTGGCCTATGCCAGCAGTTCAAGCGTATATGGATTGAATGGCAAATCGCCTTTTGCTACCGCCGATAATGTAGATCACCCTGTTTCACTGTATGCCGCCAGCAAAAAAAGCAATGAACTGATGGCACATACCTATAGCCACCTGTTTAAAGTGCCCACTACCGGGCTTCGTTTTTTTACCGTTTACGGACCCTGGGGCAGGCCGGATATGGCTTTGTTTCTTTTTACCAAAGCTATTTTGGAGAACAAACCCATCCAGGTATTTAACAACGGCGACATGGTTCGGGATTTTACCTATATAGCCGATATTATAGAAGGCGTGGTTAGAGTGATTGATAATCCGCCTGTAAGCAATGATTCCTGGGATGCCGTTAACCCGGATCCTTCTACTTCTTCGGCTCCCTATAAAGTATATAATATTGGCAATAACAACCCGGTACGGCTGATGGATTTTATTGAGGCCATCGAAGCGGCATTAGGTAAAAAGGCTGAGAAACAGATGATGCCTATGCAGCCTGGAGATGTGGCCGCAACCTGTGCCGATGTACAGGACCTGGTGCGCAACCTTCATTACAAGCCTGAAACGAAAGTAAAAGAAGGTGTAAATCGTTTTATTGAATGGTATACACAATATCATTCATAAGTGGCCATGCTATCCCATGAGTCTTTTTTCCGGGAAAAGAATTCATTTTGCTATAATTCATCACTACGTTGCAAAAAAATTTTGCGCTTTATACGAATACACTAACTTTGCCGCAGGAAAAGAACGACAGAAGGGAACGAATTCGTTCCCTTCTTCATTTGTCAGACTATGAATAACGAGGCAACAAATGCGGTTATAGAACAAATGGTATCTGCATTGCTGGGCGATAATCCTGATTATTTTTTGGTGGAAATAAAAATAATACCCCCCCATAATATTAAGGTTTTCCTGGATGCAGACGGCGGTGTGTCTATTGATAAATGTGTAAAATATAACCGCGCCCTGTACAAGCAGATAGAAGAAAGCGGAATTTTCCCCAGTGGTGATTTTTCCCTGGAAGTGTCATCTCCCGGTCTGGACGAACCGTTAAAAATGAAACGTCAGTATTTTAAGAACATTGGCAGGCAGGTTGAACTGGTATTACTCGATGGTACGAAACTGGAGGGAAAGTTAACGGCTGTAAATGATGGAGTAATACAAGTGGAAGAAATAAAAGGGAAGAACAGGAAAAAAGAAATAACGGATCACACGATACTTATTGATCACATAAAAACAACTAAAATTAAAATTCAATTTTAACGATCCCTTCCGAATGGAGCGTATACCCTACGCTGATCGGTTAAAGGATAAAAAGCTGTAATATGGCAAGTATTAATCTTATTGAATCCTTTCAGGATTTTAAAGACGCGGAAAACATTGACCGGCCCACGATGATGAAAGTGCTGGAAGATGTATTTAAAACATTACTCCGTAAAAAATATGGTTCTGACGAAAACTTTGACGTAATTGTCAATACTGAAAAAGGAGACCTTGAAATTATCCATCGCCGAACGATAGTTGAAAACGGGCAGGTGGAGAATGCAGTGGCGGAAATAGCGTACAGCGATGCTATTAAAATTGAACCGGATTTTGAAGTGGGCGAAGAACTGTTCCAGGAAGTAGATATCCTTGATTTCGGACGTCGTGCCATCCTGGCGGCCAAACAAACGCTTGCCAGCCGCATCAGCGATCTTAAGAAAAACAGCCTGGTAAAAAAATATGCCGACCGGGTGGGAGAAATTATTAGCGCGGAAGTATACCAGGTATGGAAAAAAGAAGTATTATTATTAGATGAAGATGGTAATGAACTGATCATACCCAAATCGGAACAGATACCTTCGGATTATTTTAAAAAGGGAGAAAACATAAAAGCTGTAGTGAAAAAGGTGGAATTAAAAAACAATTCACCTGTTATTATCTTATCCCGAACGCACCCTTCCTTCCTCGCTAAATTGCTTGAAATTGAAGTTCCGGAGATTTTTGACGGGTTAATTGTCATCCGAAAAATTGTACGGGAGCCCGGCGAACGGGCAAAGGTGGCGGTAGAATCTTACGACGATCGTATTGATCCCGTAGGCGCCTGCGTGGGAATGAAAGGAAGCCGTATCCATGGCATAGTAAGGGAGTTGAAAAATGAAAATATTGATGTCATTAACTGGACCAATAATATACAGTTGCTGATCCAGCGGTCACTAACCCCGGCGAAAGTGAGTTTCATGGAGATTGATGCGGAAAGAAAGCACGCCAGTGTATATCTTAAACCCGACCAGGTATCACTGGCTATCGGACGCCGTGGTGTAAACATAAAACTAGCCTGCGAACTGACAGGACATGAAATTGATGTATTCCGTGATGATGAAAATCAGACTGAAGAGTTTGATATTGATCTTGATGAATTTGCAGATGAAATTGATACATGGGTAATTGAAGAACTGAAACGCATTGGTTGCGATACCGCCCGTAGCGTACTCGATTTAACTGTGGAGGAATTGGAAAGAAGAACCGATCTTGAAAAAGAAACGATAGAGGATGTTAAAAAAGTGCTGGAAGAGGAGTTTCAAAAGGGGTAAGGGTTTCAGGCAAGTATTGATAATTGTATAAGAACAGATAAAATCAAACAAATCCCGTAGGTACTCTGATCAAAAATGCAACGGGACAATAAAATATGGCTGAAATAAAACTACCACGCTTATTAGCAGCGGCCAAGGAATTTAATATCGGACAGGAAACACTGATTGATTTCCTGATAGGGAAAGGTTTTGCAAAAGATGAACTGAAACCCACCAGCAAGCTAACTGAAGAGATGTATTCATCTCTTCAACAGGAATTTTCATCTGATAAGGCTGCTAAGGCTAAGAGCGATCAGATAGAGATACCGAAGGGAAATGTAATGGAAGCCCGTAAAAAGAAAGACGAAGAGGAAATTTTATTTAAGAAAGAAGGCAAGAGAAAAGCAGAAAAGGAAGCTGAAGTTGCAGCAGAAATTCCTGTAACGCCGGCTCATGAGCACGAAACACCACCTGTTCAAACTATCGAAACGCACGAACCTGTTCAGCCACAGATCACCAAGATAGAAGCTCCTGAAATAGAAGGACCAAAAATATTAGACAAAATTGACCTCAGTGCAATTGATTCTTCAACGCGACCGAAAAAGGGATTTAAAAAGAAGGAGGAGGATAAAGAGCCGGAAGAAATAACGCCATCTGGAAGCGATTCCCAAACGCCATTATCCCAAATCATTCCGGAGGCGGCCGAACCTGAAGAGCCGGCAATCGTGGAGAAGAGCTCACCGGGTGATGAAAAAGGAGAAGAAAGTGCACTTGTCGAGAACATAAGAGCTGAAAAAATTGAAGGTCCGCGGATTGTAGGAAAGATTACCCTGCCGTCTCATACCGAAACGCGGCCAGCATCCAAACCCCAGGAGGAAAAAAGGAAACGCAAACGTATACCGATTGAAAAGAAAGGTGATCAGGGTGCTCCTCACCAGGGCGGGGACCAAAACCGGCAACCGCAAAGAAGGGAAGGTAACAGACCGCCTATTCAAAAGCAAGGCGACCGAAAGGATAATAGGCCGCCCGGGCAGGGTGGCAATGCATCGTCCGGAGGAAGGTTCGGCCACGGCAAGGGCGACAGACGCAGAGATAGTAAAGAAGTCAAAGAAATTGATGCGAAGGAAATACAGGATAAAATCCGGGAAACCCAGGCTAAACTAGCCGGCTCTTCAAGAGGTGGTGGTAAAAGTGCCAAGTCAAAAATGCGCAGGGCCCGGCGCGAAGAGGCGGAACACCTTGCCGGAGAAACGCAGGACGATAACAAATTGCAGGTAACTGAATTTGTAACAGTAAGTGAGCTGGCAAACCTGATGGATGTAAACTTTGCCGAAATTATCGGTAAGTGTATGGGGCTGGGCATCATGGTTTCCATTAACCAACGCCTCGATGCGGAAGTTATAGAACTGGTGGCAGGCGAATTTGGTTTTGAAGTAGAATTTATCGGCGTGGACGACGTAGAGGAAGAAGAAGAGGAAGAGGAAGAAGATCACAAGGAAGATCTTGAACCCCGTGCTCCTGTTATTACGATTATGGGGCATGTTGACCATGGTAAAACCTCGTTGCTGGATTATGTGCGCAGCGCTAATGTGGTTGCAGGCGAAGCCGGCGGCATTACCCAACACATAGGAGCATACCAGGTAACCACGGCTTCAGGTAAAAAATTAACCTTTCTCGATACTCCGGGTCACGAGGCGTTTACGGCTATGCGTGCACGCGGCGCCAAGGCCGCCGACGTTGCTATTATTGTAATTTCTGCAGATGACGCAGTGATGCCGCAAACACGCGAAGCGATAAGTCACGCACAGGCTGCCAACCTGCCCATGGTGTTTGCCATTAATAAAATAGACAAGGATGGAGCTAATCCCGAAAAAATAAAAGAACAACTCGCCGGCATGAATATTTTGGTGGAAGACTGGGGCGGCAAATATCAAAGCCAGGAGATATCTGCCAAAAGCGGGTTGAATGTGGATCTTTTATTGGAAAAAATATTATTAGAGGCTGAGTTGCTCGATCTTAAAGCTAACCCGAATCGCGAAGCCGTGGGTACCATTATTGAAGCCTCCCTGGATAAAGGACGTGGTTTTGTGGCTACCATGCTTGTACAGAACGGAACGTTGAGGCAGGGCGAAATTGTGGTAAGCGGACAATTTTATGGACGCGCCAAGGCGATGTTTAACGAACGTAATACGAGGCTGGAACAAGCCGGTCCTTCGAGCCCGGTTCAGATATTGGGTTTGAACGGAGCGCCACAGGCTGGTGAAAAATTTAAGGTTTACCAGGACGAAAGTGAAGCTAAGGACACCGCAACCCGGAGAGCACAAATTCTCAGGGAGCAGGGTATCCGCGCCAAAAAACATATAACGCTTGATGAAATTGGCCGACGTTTGGCATTGGGCAATTTTAAACAGTTGAATCTTATCATTAAAGGCGATGTGGACGGATCGGTGGAAGCCCTGAGCGATTCTCTGCAAAAACTATCTACAGAAGAAATTGCAGTAGCAGTAGTACATAAAGCGGTTGGCGCCATCACCGAAAGCGATGTTTTATTGGCGACGGCATCAGACGCCATTATCGTGGGCTTTAACGTGCGGCCTTCAATGCAGGCTTCAAAACTTGCTGAAACAGAAGGTGTGGAAATTAAGGCATATTCAATTATCTATAACGCAATTGAAGAAGTGAAAAGTGCGATGGAGGGTATGATGGAACCCACGATAAACGAAAAAATAATAGCGAATGTAGAGATCCGGGAAGTGTATAAATTCGATAAAGTAACGGTTGCCGGTTGCCAGGTGCTGGATGGTAAAATATTCCGTAATTCCAAAGTGAGGTTAATCCGCGATGGAATTGTGATATACCCAACAGGTGAAGGACAAAGCGCGGAACTGGGATCGCTGAAACGATACAAGGATGATGTGAAAGAAGTAGCGAGCGGCATGGAATGCGGACTTACCATAAAGAATTATAACGACCTTAAAGCGGGCGACGTGGTGGAGGCTTTTGAAATTGAGGAAGTAAAAAGGAGCTTGTAAACCTTTGTTAAATAAGGGGCACCTGGTGCACTTGCTGCAAAAGGCCTTTTATTTTTGAACGGTCTTGAAAAGGTTAATTATGAAACAATTCATATTTGTTGTTGGATTATCATTGATGAGTATTTTGGCCACCGCACAGGTGGGTCAGTCTAAAAAGGTACTCGCCGATAAGATTATAGCGGTCATTGGCGATAAAATTGTACTGAATTCGGATATTACCAATTATATCGAAGACGAAAAAAGGCAAGGCCACGAATTGCCACCCGATGCAGGCTGTATGTTGCTTCAGCAAATGATGGTGCGGAAGGCGCTGATGTTGCAGGCACAAAAAGACTCTTTGCCGGTAAGTGATGAAGAAATTGAAGCGGAACTCGATCAGCGTATCCGTTATTATATTGGCGCATATGGAGGCAAAGACGCATTGGAGCAAATTGCGGGAAAAAGCATTTACCAGATTAAGGAAGACAACCGGACAGCCATCAAGGAGCAAAAATTGTCCGATGCTATGCAACGCTCTATCATCGCTAACGTAAGAATAACCCCCAACGAAGTAAAGGATTATTTTGAAAAAATACCTAAAGACAGCTTACGGTTTTACGAAACAGAATTGGAAATAAAGCAGGTAGTGTCTTATGCCAAAGCCAGCCGCGACCTGGAAAAATATGCGCAGGACGAGCTGACCGAATACAAACGACAAATAGAAAGTGGCGTTACTTCGTTTGAAAGAGTAGCTAAAATATATAGCGATGATCCAGGCACAAAGGACGCGGGTGGACGTTTTGAGTTTAACCGAAACGACAAAAACGTAGATGGTACTTTCTCTTCCACAGCATTTGCCTTGAAAGAAGGGCAAACATCCAGGGTGGTAAAGTCAAAATTTGGATATCATATTATTCAACTGGTGAGCAGAACCGGTGATGACGTGGTAGTACGCCATATCCTTAAAATACCCCAAATTACCGATACTGAGGTAAATGAAGCTATTGCAAAATTGGATACCATCAAGGCTAAACTGGTGGCGGGAACCATGACCTTTGGTGAAGCGGTAGATAAATATAGTGAAGATGAAAACAGCAAATTTACCGCCGGTTCCATCACCAATGCCCAGGGATCGCCCTATCTTGCCATCCAGGATTTAGACAAATCACTGTTACCATCCTATAATAAATTAAAGGTGGGCGAATACTCCGATCCTATTCCTTTTACCGACGAAAGAGGTAAGAAGGGCGCACGGATTATTTATATTCAAAGTAAATCGGAACCTCATCGTGAAAACCTTAAAGACGATTATGACCGTATAGCGCAGCGTGTAGCGGAAGA
>CAYMKT010000001.1:72604-77558 GCA_964391065.1 uncultured Terrimonas sp.
ATCGTGAAAACCTTAAAGACGATTATGACCGTATAGCGCAGCGTGTAGCGGAAGATAAAAAGGGGGAAATGCTCAACACCTGGTTCCGGCAAAAAATGCCTGGCTATTATATTTCAGTTGATAAGGAGTTCAGCGACTGCGCTGAAATAAGCCAATGGCTGTCAACCACAAACCTGGACTAACCCACTAGCTGATTATTGCTGATGCACAAACTGCTGCATTCTCACTCCTTGTTTTGTAGTAGTCATAGTAGTCACCGGCATAGGTTGTAGTGATCTTTTCCAGTACGTCTTCAACTTCTATTTGAGATTTAGCCGTTACCAATTGCATTCTAAAATCCTTAATATGAGGTAAGCCCTTTAAGTAATTGGCGTAATGTCGTCTCATTTCCAGTATGCCCAATACCGGGCCCTTCCATTCAACCGACTTACAAAGATGTGTGCGGCATACTTCCATCCTTTCTCCAAGCGATGGGGGCGCCAGTAATTGACCAGTTCGTATATAGTGTTTTATTTCCCTGAATATCCATGGATATCCAATAGCCGCCCTGCCGATCATAATGCCGTCTACGCCAAATCTTTTTTTGTATTCCACCGCTTTTTCCGGACTGTCGATATCGCCATTCCCAAAAACGGGAATATGTATGCGGGGGTTGTTTTTTATAGCTGCAATCAAACTCCAGTCGGCATCGCCTTTATAAAGTTGCGCACGTGTACGCCCATGAATGGTAAGCGCCTTCACTCCCACATCCTGTAAACGCTCGGCCACCGCTTCTATATTTTTAGAATCGTCGTCCCAGCCCAAACGGGTTTTTACTGTAACCGGCAACGCGGTAGACTTCACAACAGCTTCGGTTAACCGCACCATCAGGTCAATATCCTTCAATACCGCCGCACCGGCGCCTTTGCATACCACTTTTTTTACAGGGCAGCCAAAGTTAATATCAACGAGATCTGGTTGAACAGCATCGATTATTTTGGCGCTGAGCGACAGGGCTTCTTCATCGCCGCCAAACATTTGTATGCCAAACGGGCGTTCAAATTCAGAAAAATCTAATTTTTGCCTGCTTTTAATGGCGTCCCTTATCAATCCTTCGCTGCTGATAAACTCACTATACATCAGGTCGGCGCCATTTTGTTTGCATACATAACGGAACGGGGGATCACTCACATCTTCCATGGGCGCCAGAAGGAGTGGAAAATCAGGAAGTTGTATAGAACCAATTTGTACCGCCATTGCACGAACTATCTTATCTTGCATAAGTGGAAAAAATTCGGATCAGTTTTAATCAGTTGGCAAATCTTTACAAAAACTCAATGAATTGATTTTCAATGCATGTTTGCCTGCTCCGCTTCCACCGCAAGCCGCAAATGTACACACTAATTTCATACGATTATGTACGACGCAGATTCTAAAGGGGTATCCTACAGTAATGCTTTTTTGGTTCTTATAGGGCTATGGATCGGAGGATTCATTGCCGGAGCCATATTGAGTATTGTAGTGTGGGTATTAATGTCGGACAAATCGTTAATGTCCATGCCTGAAGAACTATTGAAGCTCGAAAACATGAATGTGGTGAGGACGATACAGGCAGTGTCTACTGCCGTAACCTTTTTTTTGCCTGCTTACTTTACCGCGCTGATCATCAATCGCAAGCCGGCTAGATTTTTGGGTTTCAGCATGCCATTCAGTTACCGGCAGTTGCTTTTGGCGCTGGGTATTATGCTTGGAGCTGCAGCTACAGCGGCTGCATTGGGTACACTGAACGAGATAATTCCTATCCCCCAGACGGCGGCCAATTATTTTAGACAATTGGAAGACAGCTATGGCGCGCAGGTGGAAGCGATAATCAACATCAACACTTTTGGTGATTACATCATATCTATTTTTTTGATCGCTTTACTGCCGGCAGTATTTGAAGAGACTTTCTTTCGCGGAGGCCTGCAAAATCTGCTTACCCGGATTTTAAAAAAGCCATGGGTTGCTATTTTGATCACCAGTTTAATATTTAGTGTTATTCATCTTTCCTATTATGGATTCCTGGCGCGTGTATGCCTGGGCGTTGTATTAGGATTGATTTTTTATTTTTCCCGCAGCCTTTGGCTAAGCATTGCAGCGCATTTTTTTAACAACGCTATCGCTGTTACGCAAATGTATATGATGATCAGGCAAGGTAAATCGGTAAAAGAAGCGATGAATGAAACTTATCCGGTGTGGTGGGGAATTATCGGAGTGATCATATTGTATGCTTTGTTTATGCTTTTCAAAAAAATATCAAAGGACGAAAGGGTAAAGCACACCCCGCCAGAAGACAGGGCGCTTGAGGAAAAGTGGATTGCATGAAGGGTTTAGAGACACGACTTGCCGGGTAGGGCGGTAAGTCTGCTTGTAGTTTTTGATTAACAGGATGTCGGTCCGTATTTCGAATTTTCTTTGCAATGTGCTTTTTGTTATTTGTTTTTTTTCATTTCCAGGTCCGGCGATTCAACTTCTAATAATAAATTACTGCAATGGCAATGAACTGGAAAGTATTTAAAACCAGGGCAATTACTGCATTGGTGTTTGTAATCGTTATGATGGGCGGCGTGCTATGGAATGAATGGAGCTTTTTTATACTATTTTCAATCATACACTGGGGTTGCTGGATCGAATACCAGGCACTGATCAAGCGCATTGATCCTTCTTATCAAAACATCTCCTATTTTCATGCATACGGTGTAATTATTGCTGGTTGGTCGCTGATGTTATATGGCGCCGGCGAGGGTCATTCTTTGGCAGACCACGGGCTGCGCGCCTTAGGATTGGCTGCGGGACTGGTTTTCGCGTTTGCCCTTCCGGTCATTGAAATCCTTTTTTCGAAGCAGTTTAACCTCAGGCATATCAGTTTTTCCGTGCTGGGTATTTTGTATATTTCTGTAAGCTGGACTCTTATGATTAATATCAGATCCATAGAAAGCTTGTGGATATCAGGCAGGGGTGAATCGTTTCAGGCAGGATGGATAATTCCGCTTGTTGTCATTTTTTCTATCTGGATCAATGATACTATGGCCTACATCACCGGCTCGCTGATTGGCAAAACGCCGTTCTCGAAAGTATCTCCCAAAAAAACGATTGAAGGTACCGTTGGTGGCGCTATTTTATGTGTTGCGGTAATGGGCGGAATAGCATACGTCATGCAGTTACATGTTGTGCAGGTATGTATTATTGCGGGCATTTCGGCTGTTATGGGTACTGTGGGTGATTTGCTTGAAAGTAAGCTGAAACGTATGGCTGATGTGAAGGATAGTGGACAGATCATGCCGGGCCACGGAGGGTTTTTGGATCGCTTTGATTCCATGCTGTTAGCCATACCTTTTGTTTGGCTGTATGTGATGATAATATTGAAATGAAGCAATCCAAAATTTTGAAGCTCTTCCGTCAATGACTATTTTTGTTCAATCAACCAGTATACATGACAGTTCATAAAGAAGGATATAAAACAATAGCGCTTTGCGGTTTATTTTTCGTAGTCATTAATCTCGTGCTTTTTTTTCTTTTACCTTACAAACTGAGCTGGCTGGCCTGGGTTATTTTTATTCTTTCCTTTTTATTTTTCCTGTTCATTGTTTCTTTTTTTCGGGTACCGGAACGTGAACTTACCGTTGACGATGGAAAGATTGTTGCACCGGCCGATGGCAAAGTAGTAGTAATTGAAGAAATGGTGGATGACGAATATTTTAAGGATAAGCGTTTGCAGATATCAATATTCATGAGTCCGGCTAATGTGCACCAAAATCTTAATCCCGTGAGCGGAGAAGTGGTATACAGCCGCTATCACAAAGGCAAATATTTAGTGGCGTGGAACCCCAAATCATCTACCGATAATGAACGCCATAGCGTTGTAATACACAACGAAAATGCTCCCGTTTTAGTAAAACAAATTGCCGGGGCTGTGGCACGGCGTATTATTAACAATCTGAAACCCGGCCAAAAAGTAAAGCAGGGCGCCGAGATGGGCTTTATTAAATTTGGCAGCCGGGTAGATGTACTTTTACCCCCCGGTACTAAAGTTCATGTGCAACTGAACGAGGCGGTACAGGGAGGTGTAACTGCACTGGCCAGTTGGTAAGCAGGAGACATGTATTTCAAATCGTTTTTAGGAAAAATGAGGCGGCTTCAATATGCAGTCGAAGATTTGGTATACCTGCTCCAGATACCGCCCGGCGAATTTTTTCGAATTCAATCCCTATTTTCTTTCAAAAGTTTTACGATAAAATGATTTTTGTTTTGAAACCTGCAATACTGGCGCTGCTGCTTTTTATTTCAATATTTTCTTACGCTCAGAAATCAGATACCGGTAATTGGTTTATTTATTTTGGTAACCAGTCCATCAATAAAAAATGGAACTGGTGGAATGAGGTACAATACCGGAACTATAATTTTGCGGGCGACTTACAGCAACTGCTTATCAGGACGGGAGTTGGCTATAACCTGACAGAGAACAACAATAATGTTTTAATGGGATACGGCTTCATTCATTCACAAAATTATTTACCCAATGAAGTGGATAAGTCGAAAAATAATGAGCACCGGATTTATCAGCAGTTTATTACAAAGCAAAATTTTGGACGGATCTTTCTTCAACACAGATACAGGATAGAAGAACGCTTTTTGCCTGACGATTTTAAAATGCGCTTTCGGTATTTTCTGTCTTTGAATGTTCCATTGAACCACAACAGCATGATTTCAAAAACAGTATATGCATCTGCATACAACGAACTATTCCTGAATGCAGAAAGCCCCGTTTTTGATCGCGACAGGCTGTACGGCGCCCTGGGTTATGTGTTAGATAAAAACTTTAGGATGGAGCTGGGTTTTATGGCTCAGATATTAGAGACCGGCACGAGGGGGCAGTTTCAAATAGTACTGTTCAATAATCTGCCATTCAGTAAGGAATAACAGTGCGTACTCCGGT
>CAYMKT010000002.1:0-12572 GCA_964391065.1 uncultured Terrimonas sp.
GTTTCCTTTAACTGTTCAGGTGTTAATTTCAATTTTCCCTTTGCAAAATTCAGATCATTGATACCATTAATGGGAACAAGGTGAATATGCGCATGCGGCACTTCGAGCCCTATTACGCTTATACCGCACCGATTGCAATCAAAAGACCGTTCAATGGCTTTGGCGATAGGCTGGGCAAAAACAAGCAATTCACTTAGATAGGCTTTGGGAAGATCGAAGAGGTTATCGACTTCAATTTTAGGAATAACCAGGGTATGCCCTTTTACCAGTGGGAATATATCGAGGAAAGCGAAACAGGTTTCATTTTCCGCGATCTTGTACGCAGGAATTTCACCTGCTATAATTTTAGAAAAGATGGTCATACCATAAAATTATGCAATCCCCGGCAATAGAAGGATAGCCTGCGGCTGGAACGCGTGGGCCATTACATTATTATCTATGCAAATTTCCTTCTGCATATCCTTCTTCAGCCCTTTGCGGTGCGCGGTTAATATAAAATTGCCTGTCGGGCGGAGCGGTAGTGCCCAACCCATCCACATACCGGTTAAACATACAAAAAGCAGCGGCGATGAGCACGGTATCATGTATTTCTAGGTCGGTTGCTCCTTCTTCCCGGGCCTTTTCCACCAGTGCCGGGGTTACCTGTTTTCCACCCTGCTGCACAGCCGCGGCAATACCAAGCAGGGATTTCATTTTACCGGAAATAGAAGCAGCGGCGAAATCATGCTTTATGTTGTCGATGAATTGCATATCGCATTGCATATAGTGCTGTGCCATGGCGCCGTGTACCTGCTGGCAAAAAAAACAATCATTCAGGTAGGACACGTACGCGCCTATCAGTTCGCGGTCGCCCCTGCTTAAAGTGTTATTATCATCTCTTAGCAACACTTCGGCAAGTGCATTTAAGGGCTTGGCCGTTTCCGGCCGGTATACCATCAAACCCCGGATACCCGGTAAATCGTTGTGAAGATCAATATATGCCATACAATCAAATTATTTTTTGTTGATTACAGCGTCTGCCAGGCGGGTACCGTCAATGCGTGCTTTTATTTTGCTGAATGCAATGTCTCTCGACGTAGAAGTGTCATCTGCAAATGGCGAAAAGCCGCAGTCGTCTGTTGTGCCGAGCTGTGCAACAGGAATCACTTCCGCCGCTTCCAATATGCGATCCCTTATTTCTTCAGGAGTTTCTATCCCTGGATCAAGTACATTGGTAACCCCCAGGAAAACCGTTTGCCCCGGCCGGAGATTTTCTTTGATAGCTGTCAGCACGGAAGACTTATCCTTTTCCCCGGCATATTCCAGGTAAAAATTACCAGCCTGTAACTCAAACAACAAAGGCAGGAGATCAGCATAAGGTATGTCTGCACTATGCGTTGAATCGTGATCTCCTCCCGGGCAGGAATGAACGCCGATTTTTTGGCGCTCTCCGGCTGTAAACCTGGTAAGTACCTTGTTGTTGAGATCGATAAATGATTTCAGCAAATTGCCGGAAGGGTCTAATTTCAATGCTAACCGGGCTTCTGTAAAATCAACCTGCACGTTATAGGCGCCGCTGTTAAGACTGCTTCTAATATCCGTCTCCGCTTCATTCAGCAGGTCGTTTATGAACTGATCATGCGTGTATCCCTCAATACCTTCCTGCGGATACAATAAACTTATCGCCGATACGGCAATGACCGCCTGTTTAACCGGGAGGTTCGTTAATTTTTTTGCATTTTCGAGATACCTGCTGGCATATACCTGGTAATGAAAAGGTCCGCCTGTAATTTTAGGCAACTGTCGGGTATGCCCATCCGCAAAAGGAATAATCACTCCACCGGGATCGAGGTGCTTCATGCCTGCAATGGGGTAGGTAGCAAAACTGGGCTTGGTTTGTTCTCCATCTGTAATTACCGGGGAACCTGTGGCTTCAAAACGTTTTATGGTATCCGTTATAGCTGATTCAAATAAGGCATTCAGTTCCTTTTCAGTAAGCTCACCTGCGGTGTGCGCCGCCATTCCTTCTATTAATGCAACCGGGCGGGGAATGCTGCCTACCGGCTCTGTTCTGATTTTCATAACATTTTTTGTTTTAATGTATTCAATGAATATGATTTATACACAGATGACAGCCGATGCTTTTCATTTTGGTTGTTCAGGCAACGCATAGCCCTTTTCTACCATTCTTTTTCCCATTTCGGCATAGACTTCTGCATCGGTTGGTGTTAAGCTCGCTAATCCATCCACATAACGGTTAAACATGGAGAATGCCGCAGCGATCAAAACAGTATCATGTATGTCCCGGTCGCCGGCGCCCAGTCCGCGGGCAATTTCGATATCTCCGGAACTAACCGATTTACCGCTCACCTGCACTTTTCCGGCAATTACGAGTAGCGCCTTAAGTTTATCGCTTGCCGCGGATTGCTGCATATCTTTCAATACATCGTCAACAATGGCCGATTCATTGCCATACAGGCATCTTGACGCCGCTGCATGGCTGCTCATACAAAACATGCAATTGTTACGATGCGACACGTATGCAGCGATCAACTCCCGGTCGGCCTGCGATAGCGGAGACTCGCCACGCAGCAACACCTGCGCCAACGCATATAAATGCTTTCCGGTTTCGGGTCTGAACATTACCAGGCTTCTTATACCCGGCACTCCTGGCGGAACGTTGATATGAGCCATACGATTTTACTATTTTATGTTTCTAATACTACTTGTTTTTTGTCCATCTTCCTGATCAGCAACACCACCACCAGGCCTACAATAAATACCAGCGAAAACAGGTAAATGGCGTTGCCATAACCGCCCAGCACCGTTACCAGTATACCTACAAACAATACAGCCGTGCCGGTAAATAACCTGCCTATATTAAAACAAAAACCCGTTGCCGCAGCCCTTACGCCTGTAGGGAAAAGCTGCGGTATATAATACGACAGCACACCCTGGCTTATGCCAAAGAAAAAAGCGAGAACACCCGTTTCTATATACACTAAGGGTGTAAAGACCGTGTTGGTTTTAAACAGTACGAAAGACAACACCGAACACACGGCAAAGCACACGAGCATCGCTTTTCGTGTACCTACCGCATTCAGGAACCAGCCCGATAAAAAACCGCCTGTTAAACCGCCCATACCCAGCAGCATCATGGTTATGCCTCTTTCCTTCTGAGCATCGGAATCTGCAATTAAGCTTTGCACCCAGGTGGGCAGCCACGAAAAAATGGCCCACAAGCCAATCAACATGGATCCAAAAGTGATGGAGCCGATCAGCAGATCTTTCCGGAACGCCGGTGAGAAAAGGCTTTCAGCAGTATTATTGTTTTGAAGATTATGCTGCTTGCTTTTTTCCCAGTTTGCTGATTCTTTTATGATCCATATCCCTGCGATTGCAAGGATCAATGGTACAAACCCCGATAAAAAAGCCTGTTGCCACGACGATACCATATAATTAATTAAACCGGCAGAAAAAATGCCCACCGGAAACGCAATAGATAAAATGCCCATGAAAACGGCTTTGCTTTTTTGAGGCCACACTTCGCTTATAAAAGTAAATCCAATCACCAGCACGCCCCCTACGCCAAACCCGCTCAACACCCTGCATAATACGATGCTCCACCAGTTGGGCAGCATGCCGGTTAAAATAGTAAACACTGCGTAACATCCTATAGCAAGCAATAAGGCTTTTTTTCTTCCTATCCGGTCACTGATCACCCCCCATGCATAGCCGCCAATGGCCCATCCAAAAATGAATACCGCATTGATGTAAGCGCTGATGCGGGCATGTTCACCCGGATCTGATGAACGTTGGAGGTCTTTAATTACAACAGGAAGGTAAACCGACATTAAGGTAGACACCACCCCCCCGAAAGCGCTGCTGATAAAACATACTGCAAAGAGCATCCAAAGGTATGGCGTTAGCTTTTCCGACTCGTTATTTGTGATGTTGTTATTCATAATAAATTATTTAGTCAGCAGTCCGTCAAACACCACCGATATATAGTACAATGCTCCTACCGAGGGAGATCCAAAGGCCTGGTATATCCTGTTATTCAAAATATTGCTACCGCCGAGCTTAACAAGAGCGTGGGCTGTTGGGATTTTTTTACTTACCTGAAGATCGACGAGCGAATACGCGTTAATGCGACCAGGCCGGTTACCATTAAAAGTGCCGTACCAGTCAAATGCATCCTGCCAGTGCCATGCCACATTAAAACCAAAGTTCCGGTATACGTTACTATTGCCAAATGTTACATTGGTAGTGTACTCAGGCGTGTTAAAAGCGGGGATGTTATCGGGGTTAGCATCCTTCAGGTTAAAATCGGCCCAGGTAATATTACCTCCTAAGGTATATCCCCTGTTCATCATGTAGGTGATCCCGGCCGAAATTCCTTGTGAAGACACTTGATCAGACGCGTTGGTATACAGTTGAAATGCATGGATATTTCCTTGCGGGATATCGGCGGCGGCGTCGAAACTAATTTCACCATCGCTGCCAATGATGGGATGCTCCGGTTGTATTACTACTGTATTAACGATAAAATTGGTATAGGAGCTGTAATAAAAATTCAGGTCGATCATCAGCCTGTTGTTAATCAGTCCCTTGTACCCAATTTCGAAGGCTTTTTGTTTTTCAGGCTGTATATAAGGTACATCGGATTGTACCAGCAGGTTTTTATTTTCGGCTACCGCCTGTGGAAAAGAGGCGCCATTACCCATAGCCTGCCCAAATGCCGCTCCATAAGCGCCTACAGAAGAAGCCGTGAATGAGTTTTCATATACATTCATGCCCTTGCTGTTATCCGGCGCACCACCCAGGATGGTAATAGGTCCCACATTCAAATGAATGTACAGGTCAACGGGTGTGGGGTTTCTGAAGCCTGTCTGGTAAGAAGCGCGGAAGTTATGATTTTCTGCTACCGTGTATACGCCGGACACGCGCGGCGTAAAACTTCCGGAAAAGTTTTCATTTTTATCGTATCGCAAAGACCCGGTTATTTTCAATTTATCGTTTAGCAAGCTTTTGGCAACCTGCACGAACGCACCGTATTCTTTTATGGTAATATCCTGGTTTTTATCATCAAACAATGATCCGTTGGTAAACATGCTGTAGTAACGAAAATTGCCGCCGGCGAGCAATTCAAATAGCTTGATATGATCACTGAAATCATATTGCCCTTCTGTATGATAATACTTGCTGTTGCTGAAAACACCCGCACCACTCAATCCATAGTTATGGATTAAATTATCTTTAGCCGATTCGAAGGCTGCGCTTCCGGGCACCAGCTTACCTTCATCCGCAAAAGCTCTTGCCGCGTTGTGATCGGCTGCAGGTACACTTCCTATATCACCATTGTATGCTGTGCCGTATCTTGTAAACCAGGTTTGATCGGCAAGATCGGGTGCTACGGTATTGCCGGAGAGATCTTTCACCCAGGTTCTGTTAATAAATTGCGCCAGCGAACGGGTATTATAAGAATCATGTGAGTTTTCAATAACCGCATAACTGCGCAAAAAATAACGGCTGCCTTTCAATTCGGCCCGATGTCTTTGTAAAACGAAATTATTTAAGTCGAAACGGCTGCTGCCGGTATAGCTCGCAGTTCCTCTTCCATAGTCGTACTGGTAAGAAAGCTCCATGTTGCTGTTGATACGATAGTGCAAAGCTCCATTGAGTTTAAGACTATACACATTGTAGTTCATGAGGTCTTTTTCTTCATATCCTGTTCTGGAAACACGTCCTGCACCCTCTATGGTGCGAACCACTTCATCGCCGTAAATGTTAACCGCGTCACGGGCGGGATTATCGGGTCCACGTGAATGTTCAGGTGTTTGCGGATCCACATCGGTGTAGTTGTTTGCATACCAGTCTAATCCGCTTAAATAAGACGCATTTATTTTAAATGCAAAACGGTTGTTGAATGCTTTGGCATAGCGCAGGCTAAAATCGTACAAGCCATGAGGTTCTACATCATTTTCACCAATATGATTAATTCCCGTTTTGGCCTGCAGCGACAATCCCTGGTATTGAAACGGATCCTTGGTATGCATCATGAGCACGCCGTTAAATGCGATGGGACCATACAGGGCAGAAGCAGCACCGGGAATAATTTCAACACTTTCTATATCAAGATCAGAAACGCCAAACTGGTTGCCCACCGAAAAATTCAAACCCGGAGTTTGGTTATCCACGCCATCAATCAGTTGCAGAAAGCGCTGGTTACCGGTATTATTAAACCCACGGGTATTCATTTGCTTATAGGTTAAACTGCTGGTAACTGCCTCCACCGATTTCAGACTTTGCACTCCATCGTAAAAAGAAAAGGAAGGATTTTCCCGGATCATTTTCTGGTTCATTTTTTCAATGCTTACCGGCGAGCGAAGAATGCTTTCCTGCACGCGGGAGGCAGCAAAAACGATCTCATTCATCCAGCCTTCTTTTTGTTGCAGCTTCACATTCACAGACTGCTGTGCGTCCGTTATTTGAACTGTTTCATCAGCATAACCCGCAGCAGAAATGATAAGATTAAAAGGTAGTTTCACTTTCGATAGTGAAAGTGTAAATACTCCTTTTGAGTCGGAAACCGTACCGGTAATTTTATCTTCAACGCCTACGCTGGCTCCTGCAATAGGTTCGCCGGATACCGCATTGCTTACTGTACCCGAAATCTTTACCTGCTGTGCAAGCAGGTACGCGGGGAAAAGTAAGAGGAATAAAATAATAATATTTTTCATCGTAGTGATTTGTAGATTTTGTAAGAAATTATTTCTTTAAGTGATCGTAGCCTCCCGGAAGGCGCGTATAGCCATGATGCACAATCCGGTCGGCAAGATCTTGATAATAGGCCGGATCAGTAGGGGTAACCGTATTCAACCCATCCACGTACCGGTTATACAGGCAAAACAATGCCGCGATCAGCACCGTGTCGTGAATTTCGATATCTGTTGCGCCTGCAGCTTTTGCGTTGGTTACCAGTTCTTCGGTAACCTGCTTGCCACTTTCTCTTACTTTGGCAGCTATGGCCAGGAGTGCTTTCATTTTATCGCTCACCGGTGCGCTTGCGCTATCTTTCAGTACCTGGGCAGACGTTTCGCTTTCACCCAGAAGCAGATTAGCTGCCGCAACATGCGCGGTGGTGCAAAACCTGCACTCATTGCCCGAACTTACTATGGAGGCGATAAGCTCCCGCTCGCCTTCAGATAAGGAGGAAGGCCCACGAAGTAAAAATTGAGTGAGTTCGCGAATAGGCTGCGCTGAATCTTTACGATACTCCAACAACCCGGTAATTCCCGGAAGATGGGGTTCTACCTCGATATATGGCATAAAATAGCTGGTTAACAGATTTAATAATGCATCTATGCAGAAAATGCCATGACAGTCAGGCGATGTACAATGCGCCAGGCTGAAATGGGCATGCCATGTGTGCGATGCTCATCGTTCAAAAAATAAAATTCAGGCGAAGGACAGGTCGGGAGGTTGCAATAAACAATCCAAATCTGTGTGAAAAAGTGGGGAAGTAAAAAAGTGTTCGATACTGTCAATTATCGAAATGTCAGCATGGGGTGTAAATGATAATTCCTGTTGATCATATTCGGCAGAGATTCCGGTTTTCTTGCCATTTGCGCCATCTCCTTTTTGAGCGGATGAGGGAATGTCACCCATTTGTTTCGCATATTTATCCCTGGCATCATTCAATTTTTTACGATCTTCATTCCGAAGACAAAGAAGGTATAAGGTGTCATTCGATATTTTGCATTTAACATAATTGAAGTGCGTTCCATCTCTTTCTATCTCCCCATCACACCTCACATATTCGCTCCTGTTTCCTACAGGAGTAAACGATGTCGGCACTTTGATCAATACCAGGTCAGCTTCCGAGTAGTTGCCGCTTTCTATCATTTGTGAAGTTTGGCTGGCATTCCGCCGCTGCAGCAATCGTAAAAGCAGGGTATACCCTACCAGGTTAAAGAGGTAAACAGAAAGCAGTAATATGGCGAAACTCTTTTTCAGAAAATGTAAATAATAAACAATAATAATTGTTTTACCTGAAAGAATTTTAATATAGCCGGAATAAAAATAAAAAGAGGGAAAATTCCCTCTTCGCTTATGGCTCAAATGCCAAAATTGTTTTATATCCCAATTTCTTCAATTTTGAATTTCAATAGGCCAACAGGTGCTTTAATTTCGGCAACTTCACCCACTTGTTTGCCCAAAATACCCTGACCTATAGGCGAGGTTACAGAAATTTTTCCTGATTTAAGGTCTGCTTCTTTTTCGGAAACTATCTGGTAGGTTACTTTTTTCCTGGTATTCAGATTGGTTAGTGTTACCCGGGTTAGTATGCTCACTTTACTGGTATCTATACTATCAATTTCAATAACACGTGCATTGGCAATTTCACCTTCCAGTTTGGCGATCCTGGCTTCCAGCATTCCCTGAGCTTCCTTTGCTGCATCGTACTCGGCGTTTTCCTTCAAATCGCCTTTTTCTCTTGCCTCGGCGATGGCTCTTGAAGCCGCAGGACGATCAACACCCCTCATTTTTTGCAGCTCACTTTTCAGTTGTTCCAATGTTTCGTGCGTAACATACATTACTTCACTCATGGCAAACTTCTTTTAGATTATTAAAAATAAAAAAATAACAACGCCTCAAACGGTTGTCTGAAGCGTTGCAATTAAGTATAGGGCAAAAATACAAAAAAAACCTTTTTAAATCACTAATCCGACTCCGGTCAAACAAAAAAAAGAGGGAAAATACGTTTCGGCGAAATGCCACTTCATATACCCAATTTATCGAGTATTACTTTCGACATCTTGTAAAAAGCTTCATGGCTGTACCCCGCTATATGTGGTGTGAGAATAACATTGGGCTGCGCCGACAACCAGTCAATCTGCTGCTTTTCTTCTATGGTATAGGTATCTAACTTTTCATTTTCCAGCACATCCAAACCCGCACCGGCTATTTTGTTCGTTTTCAAAGCGTTAATAAGCGCACTGGTGTCATGCACCCTGCCCCTGGAAGCATTCAGAAAAAAGGGCTGCTTCTGAAGTGCAGCAAAAAACGTCTCATTGGCCATATGAAAAGTTTCATCGGTGAGTGGCAGGTGCATGCTTATTACATCTGCATACCGGGCAATTTGTTCGGGACCGGCTTCATATACCCTATCTTTAGCAAACCCAAATTTGTATTTATCGTAGGCCAGTATTTCCACATCAAAAGACGACAAAACTTTAGCAAGGGCCCCGCCGGTATTGCCGAAACCAATAATACCAACGGTTTTGCCAGTTAACTCAGTTCCGCGGTTGGCATCCCTTATCCATTTACCTTCTGCAACTTCATGCTTGCTCGAGCAAATTTTATTCATCAGGCATAACAATACGCCCAGTACGTGCTCGCCTACGGCATTTCTATTTCCCTCCGGACTGCTTTCGCATTGTATTCCTTTGCTTTGAGCATAGGGTACATCAATCAATTCCATGCCGCTGCCTAAACGCCCAATCCATTTTAAATGAAACGCTTTGTCTAATATGGCGCGATCAATCTTAAGCCGGGTAGTAACAATCAGGCCCTCCACTTCTTCTATCTCATTCATCAACTCGTCATAAGTGATTTGCGGCTTGTATATTACAGTATAGTTTTTTTGCTGTAAACTGTCTAACAGGAAGGGATGTGCTTTGGCAGTAATAATGACCTTTCTCATATGTAGGTATTCCGGCTTAACGTTTTAATGCAAATGTTGAATAATTATTTTCAATGCCGGGTATTTCCATGCTACCTCATCTCAAACCCTAATGCAACAAAATCAGCTACGCTTAACTGCTCGGCCCGTTTGTCAAAAATCGGTTTTTTCAGCGCTTCTTCATCAAATAAATTCCGCACTGCATTGCGCAGTGTTTTACGGCGTTGATTAAAAGCAGTCTTCACCAATAAAAAAAACTTTGCTTCATTATGAATATGCAGGGGAACCGTTTTGGGCGCTAACCGGATCACTGCACTTTTTACTTTGGGAGGCGGGTTAAAACATTGTTCATGCACTTCAAATAAATACTCCACTTCAAAAAAAGCCTGCACCAGTACGCTGGGTATGCCGTATATTTTACTGCCGGGTTTTGATGCAATGCGTTGTGCCACTTCTTTCTGAAACATTCCCACCATCGTTTCCACATCATTTCTCCAATCGAGTATTTTAAAAATAATTTGTGAAGAAATATTGTAGGGAAAATTACCGACAATAGTAAATTTTCCCTCAAAGGGTTGTGCAGCATCCAGTATACTTTGATGAATAACCTGTCCTTTTATTTCGGGATAGGTAGCCTCCAGGAAATGAATTTTTTCCTCATCCAGTTCAATAGCTTTAAAAGCGATACCAGGTATGCTGATCAAATGTTTGGTAAGGGCGCCGCCGCCCGGACCTATCTCCAGCAATTGTTGAAATGGGCGTTCATGCAGTGCCGATATAATCTTAAGCACCATGTTTTCATCGCGCAAAAAATGTTGCCCCAGTGATTTCTTTAATGTATACATTGAATGCCTAAAAATACGAAAACCAGTTACAATACCGTAAATTCGCGCTTCAACACAGCAATATGTCAAATCAGAACAAACCGGTTATTGGCATTTCATGCGGCGATATTAACGGCATCGGCATTGAATTAATGATCAAAACTTTTTCCGACAGCAGGATGCTCGATATTTGCACCCCTGTAATCTTTGGTTCTAATAAGCTTATTAATTTTTACAGGAAAACACTGCCGGATATCAACTTCAATTTTCAAGCCCTCAAAGACCCGGCAAGAGTATATCACAGGCAGATTAATATATTCAACAGTTGGGAAGAAGAAATAAATATAACACCCGGGCAATTTACCGAAACCGGTGGCAAATACGCGGTTAAATCTTTACAGTCGGCTGTTCAGGCACTTAAGGCAGGGCATATACAAGGGCTCGTTACCGCGCCGATTCACAAAAAAAACGTACAGTCACAGGAGTTCAACTTTAGCGGCCATACACCGTTCTTAAAACATTTCTTTGGCATTGAGGAGGTAGTGATGCTGATGTGCGCCGATAATATGCGGGTAGGTTTGGTAACCGAACACGTACCGGTAAAGGATATCGCCCAACAGATTACCCGTCAGTCCATTCTTAAAAAAATATTTATTCTAAGGGAAAGCCTTCAAAAGGATTTCGGAATAGATAAGCCGAGAATCGCAGTGCTCGGGCTAAACCCACATGCCGGCGATGACGGACTTGTTGGTAAAGAAGAGGAAGAATATATAAAACCCGCTGTTAAGGAAGCCAAGCAAAATAATATTCTCGCTTTTGGCCCTTATAGCGCCGATGCTTTTTTTGCAAGAGGAAGCCACGAAAAATTCGACGCGGTATTAGCGATGTATCACGACCAGGGGCTTATTCCATTTAAGTCGCTTTCGAAAGGAGAAGGCGTGAATTTTACCGCAGGATTACCCGGCGTAAGAACCTCTCCGGATCATGGAACTGCTTTTGACATTGCCGGAAAGAATAAGGCCGACGAATCTTCTTTCAGGCAATCAATATATACCGCTGTCGATATATTACAACAGCGTTTTGAATACGCCCAAAACCGTTCTAATCCATTGCGAAAAATGTCGGATGTGGTGCTCACCAACGTTGAAGATGAAAAAATAGAAGAATCGAATGGAACGGAATGACCGTTGGCGATCAGCTTACATAAAACTATCGCTTTCCCTATAGGCCTTAATTAATGCCAATTCGCCTTCTTTACCCGGAATAGAGTTGCCATGTTCCATCCCCATAATTCCTTTATAGCCCCGGCTGTGAATGTATTTGAAAACGTTTTTGTAATTCACTTCCCCTGTGGTGGGCTCTTTTCTGCCGGGATTATCCCCAATCTGAAAATAAGCGATCTCATCCCAGGTCCATTCAATATTTTTAATCAGGTTCCCTTCATTTTTCTGCATATGATAAATATCATACAGTATTTTACAGGATGGGCTGTTTACGCCCCTGCATATTTCATAGGTTTGATCGGAGGTGCGTAAAAAAAGATTGGGCGTGTCGCTCAGGGGCTCCAGCACCATTATTATTCCGTGAGGTTCAAGTATTGCTGCACCTCGTTTTAACGCATCAATCACGTTACCGGTTTGAACGCCAATGGGCAAATGCCGTTCAAAATCTCCGGGCACCACGGTTACCCATTTGGCATTTACGCGTTTGGCTACCTCTACGCTTTTTTGACATCCTTTTAAAAAAATATCAACGTGTTCCTGCTTGCCGGCGGCTAAGCTGTTTTCGCCGTTACCGCCTTTTGGCACCACAAAAACGCCCATCCTCATTCCCAGCTTTGCCAGCGTGGCGCCAATTTTATCTTGCTGTTCCACACTCCTGCCTGTCATGCCATTATCTTCAATAGACCGAAAACCCTGGTCGTACATGTATTTTATCTGGTCTGCAAAATCGTTCCCGCCATTATTCTTAAACATGCCGTCGTGCGGCGCATAATCCAGGTTAAATGTTTTTTCGGCAAATGGTTCGTTAGAGCTTGTATGTTCAGTGGCAAATGCAGCCGATCCAATTAAAGTGGAAGC
>CAYMKT010000002.1:12672-18877 GCA_964391065.1 uncultured Terrimonas sp.
AAAACAGGAGGCTTTCCTGTTAACAGCATGAGCCAGGATGCCGCGCTGATGTTTTGCAGATGGCTATATAAAAATACAGGCATTTTTTACCGGCTGCCCACCGAAGCCGAATGGGAATATGCCTGCCGCGGCGGATCAACAACCACTTACCCTTTCGGCAATGATATCAAAGAACTTGACAAATATGCCTGGTATAAAAATAACAGTAAGAACAAGTACCATAAAGTAGGAGAAAAGCAACCTAATGCATTAGGACTGTACGATATGATGGGCAATGTAGCGGAATGGACACTGGATCAATACGACGAAAATTACTTTACCAAAATAGCCGAAAACGACAAAGATCCCCTAACACCGCCTGCTAAGCGTTACCCAAGAAGTGTAAGAGGCGGCAGTTACCTGGATGATGCTTCCGGGTTAAGAAGCGCCCGCCGCCAGCATTCCGAACCTTCGTGGAACAAAAGAGATCCACAAATTCCTAAAAGCAGGTGGTGGCTAACGGATGCGATGTTTGTAGGATTCAGAATAGTGCGGCCGGCACAGCAGCCCACCGCTGAAGAAGCAGAAACTTTTTTTGATCAATATTTAAAACAATGATTGCTCATTTTATAAATCAATTTGTATGAAAAAAAATAATTCATCCACAAATCAACCAACGCGCAGGGAATTCGTAAAAACATCCTCCCTGCTTGCCGGAGGCTTACTGAGCGCTCCCCTTTTTTCAAACGCCAATTATTTTTCGGGCGCTGAAGACACCATTAAAATAGCCCTGGTGGGTTGCGGAGGCCGTGGAACCGGCGCCGCTACGCAGGCCCTGTCTACCAAACAAAACGTAAAGCTCGTTGCGATGGCGGATGCGTTCCAGGACAGGTTGGATAATTCTTACAAGGCGATATCTGAAGAAATAGAGGCTAAACGCATAGATGTTCCGGCTGAGAGAAGGTTTGTGGGATTTGACGCTTATGAAAAGGCTATCGCACTGGCGGATGTGGTAATATTGGCCACGCCTCCGGGTTTCCGTCCTATTCATTTTGAAGAGGCCGTAAAGCAGGGCAAGCATATTTTCATGGAAAAGCCAGTAGCAACTGATCCTGCGGGGGTACAAAAAGTGCTTACATCAGCGGCCGTTGCCAAACAAAAGAAGTTAAATGTGATAGTGGGTCTGCAACGGCATTATCAAAATTCCTACCGTGAATTATTCAAACGCAAAGACCTTATCGGCGATATCACATCCAGCCAGGCATGGTGGAATGGTGATGGCGTTTGGGTTCATCCACGCAAAGAAGGGCAAACTGAAATGGAATACCAGATGCGCAACTGGTATTATTTTAACTGGCTATGCGGCGACCATATCACGGAACAGCATATTCACAATATTGATGTGATCAACTGGTTTAAAGGCGCTTATCCTGTTAAAGCGCAGGGCATGGGTGGAAGAGAAGTAAGAACCGGAAAAGATTACGGCGAGATATTCGATCACCATTATGTAGAATTTCACTATGCAGATGGTTCAGTTCTTAACAGCCAGTGCCGGCACCAACCTCAAACCATGAGCAAGGTAGATGAACTGCTGGTAGGTACTAAAGGAAAAATATTTGCCGGAGCAGCCAATATCGTTGACCACAAGGGAAAAGTATTGTACCAGTTTGACAAGAAAACAGAAAACGATCCCTATCAAACAGAACATGATGAATTGTTTGAAGCGGTGGCAAAGGGCCAATATAAGTTCTGGGATGCAGAACTTGGGGCTAAAAGTACCATGACTTCCATCCTCGGACGTATGGCAACCTACAGCGGGCAGGTAATTGAATGGGATAAAGCCATTAATTCAGGTATAGATATTCACCCAAAAACTTACGATTGGGCAACCCTGCCACCGATCGTGCCCAACGCTGACGGATTTTACCCGGTAGCTATACCCGGCGTAACAAAATATGTGTAGGATAACGGCTATCATGCATCAAATAAACCATACAGGGCGCTTTACCGGCGCCCTTTTTTTGGAGGCAGGCGCACATATAACGGATAAGGATATGCGTAATTCATTGAAAAAAAGAACGTAGCAAAAAAGCGCTGGCCCGTTTTTCATTAATTGATATAAATCAACTAAAAACACGCAATAAATCTGGCTTTATTTCATTTCAACCGCTACTTTTGTTTTAACAATCCGGCGATTAACGATCATTCGCATCTCTACCAATCAACGACATCCTTCTTAAAGCCCACTGTATCTGATCCAGGAACGACCAACCATTTGTTTATTTTCCGGCTTCAATAATAACCATTCTTATTAACCGTAACAATCCACCTGTCCTGTCAGAACCATATGCTACGAGTTCGCAAATAATCCGCTTTTTCAATATCCCGGTAAAAAAACCAGGCAAAATTCCACCTGTGTTAAAAATTTTTTACACCTCTCAAATTAATAAAATGAAAAAGTTGATTGTTTTAATTTACATCACGGCAGCAACCCTGTTGTTCGGATATGCAAAAGCCGGTACAGTTAACGGGGCCTGCCAACTATCGCGTGCTGATGTAAATAAGCAACCCGTTGTGGATATTCCATTAAATTTCGAAGACCTGTCGGTTAAAATGGTAGAAAACAAGGTGGAAATCAACTGGTCTACAGTAACAGATCAAAACAATAAACAATTCGAAATTCAAAGAAGCACCGATGGTGATCCATTTAAAACCATCGCCATCATATTCACCTTATCGGATAGCAAAGATGTAAAGACTTACAACTTTAAGGATGATTTGAAAGGTGTGAAAAGTACAAAAGTAATATACCGAATTAAACAGGTGGATACCAGTGAAGGATATACTTTCAGCAAGTGGGCATCCCTGAGTTTACCAAAAAATACTAAGAGTTTATAGAGGTTGTGAATTCCTAATCGGAAAAAGGCCCCTTGTCTAAGGGGCCTTTAAAAAACAAAAAACGAGAATACATCAGCCACAACCGGTAAAATTTCGTATCTTAAGGGCACAAGTCCCAGTCTACCAGCCAGTTTTATCCATACCACCGAAATACCACGTCTTAACCTCTTGTTGTAAACGAACAATATCTATCTCCTCTGACAAAAACTGATCATTCGAAAATCATCATTGTTCGTATCGCTTATTGATCAACTTAAACAAGAGACGATGAAAGATATTATCGGGAGTATAAAGTTCGCTACTTGCCTCAGCACATTAATAATGACAACGCACTTTACCGGTTGGGCAAACCAGGAAGTTTCAAATCGTGTTTTTACCGAAGTGGCGAATCCTGCGCCAAGTGTGGAGGTAATTGCGTTCAGTGGAAAGTCTGTCGACAATAACAAGATTGATCTTTTTTGCAAAATAAAAAGCAACTGTTGCTACAACATCATAGTGGAGCGCAGCAGAAACGGCAAACGTTTTTCGCGCATCGCAACGCTTTCAGACAATAAACAAATAGCAGAATATGCGCTGTCTGATGACAATCCCCTGCACAATACCAATTATTACCGGTTAAAAATCACAGACAGTAAAGGCAATGTAAAGTATTCAAAACTGATGGTCGTACAGTTGTACGACACCGATGACCTGTCTATGGTAAGTGTAACGCCTAATACCAGCTTACAGGATCTTCGCATTAATGTGCAGCTCAAAAACCGGGCATACATTGTGATGAAAGTTACCGATGATAAAGGACAGGAAGTAATCAAAAGAAAAACAACAGGTAACGAAGGTGTAAATACGTTTGACCTGGAAGGAACAGGAGCCATGAAGCCCGGCAATTATCATTTAGAAGTGCTGATCAACAGTAAAGATTTGCTATCGCTGCCCCTTATAAAGGAGCTGAATGCAAAAAAATGAAAACATTGGAATGAACTGATTGACAAACCCGGAAAGGGAATAAGGAAATAGATGGTAACCCCGGAGCGCATTGGCTCTTTATTCCCTTCTGCAAAACCGCCAGCTTTTCTCACGAATAAAAAATTTACCTGGATAGCTGTAAACATTACCTGCCTTCATCAATCTCAACCGGATCATCGCATCATACAAACCGTACTCCACCAAATGCAAATATTACGCTAACGGCTACCGTCGTGCTTTCGCTCGCGCCAAACGATTCATTTTAAAAAATAACATCACACCATCGCGAGGCCGGAAATGATAAACAGCGATTTTGCCGGCAAATTTTTATTTACCCTGCTATGATTTAATTTAATGCTTAGGGTGTAAATTTATTACTTTAGCGGCTTAATCAAGGTTATCATTATGGCTACAACAAAAATTATAGTAAACAGCAATGGCTCGCTTAAAATAGAAGGCGATTTTGAAATAGTAGATAAAAATGGGAATGTTTACGGACTAAACGGCAGGGAGATTGTTTCGATTTGCCGTTGCGGACTGTCTAAAAATAAACCCTTTTGCGACGCGTCGCATAAAGGACATTTTGAACATGAAGCCATTGCCTTTGATTTACCCCCTAAAAAACCGATTTAATAGCCTCAGCCCTGAACCATATCATTACGATTTATATTCATTATCATGTCAAAATCTCTAAATCAGTTTATATGGATCAGCAAATCATTAACCTGTACGATGAATACACACATAAGCCACTAACACGCCAGGAGTTTTTGAACAGACTTTCAAAATTAGCAGGAAGTACCGCAGCCGCATTGGCCCTATTACCCCTGCTCGAAGTAAATTATGCCTACGCCAAAACAGTACCCGAAGAAGATTTGTTTACAGAACGCATCAGCTATCCCGGCGCAAAGGGAAATATGGAGGCTTATGTAGCCCGTCCAAAAGCAGAGCAGAAATATCCCGCCATTATTGTAATACATGAGAACCGTGGTTTAAACAGTCATATTGAAGACGTTACCCGTCGCGCTGCCAAAGCAGGGTATCTTGCCATTGCACCAAATGCATTGTCTCCGTTAGGCGGCACACCGGCTAATGAAGATGATGCGCGTAAGTTATTTCAGCAGTTAAACGCTGCAGACAGTCTGAACAACTTTATTAAAGCATTCGACTATTTACCCCGCCGCAAAGACTATAACGGGCATTCGGGCTGTGTGGGATTCTGTTGGGGCGGAAGGATGGCAAACTTGTTGGCTGTACAGGTATCATCACTACAGGCCGCTGTTGCCTTTTACGGCACACAGCCAGATACTGCCGAGGTGCCTAAAATTAAGGCGGCTGTACAGTTGCACTACGCCGGGCTTGATGAACGTGTTAATGCCGGCATCCCGGCGTATGAAGAAGCGTTGAAAAAATCCGGTATCGTGTATGAGCAATATGTTTATGAAGGAGTAAACCATGCCTTTCACAATGATACAGCGCCAACCCGCTATAATGAAGAAGCTGCGACATTAGCATGGAAGCGCACCCTTGATTTTTTTGAAAAACACGTGAAGTAAGCTTTCATTTTTCCGGAATGCCTGGCCATAGCGCTGCACAGCATTACCCTATCTTAACTTTCTGCAACATTCTTTTTTTGTTGATTACCCCTGTTGATGGAGATATATTCGGAGGGTAAGAGGTTAAATTCTTTCTTAAAAAATTTCGTAAAATATTTCGGATTGCTGAAGCCCACTTCATACGCGACTTCCGAAACTGTCATTTGTGTTTTGCTTAATAGCTGGGCTGCGCGTTTCATCCGGATACTGCGAATAAAATCCAACGGAGCTTTACCGGTAAGAGAGAGTAGCTTTTTATATAAGGCTACCCGGCTCATCAATAACGCTTTACTTAAATCCTCAACAGAAAATTCGGATTCAGCTATGTTTTTTTCCACTTCCTCCACCGCCTTTCCGATAAAGTGTTCATCGACCGGCGTTACACTAATAGCTTTGGGCTCTATTTCAATCTGGTTCTGAAATAATCTTCTAAGCGTCTCCTGGTGAGCTAATAGGCCCCTGATGCGGGAAAACAACATTTCAAAGCTAAAAGGTTTAGTAATGTAATCATTAGCCCCGGTTTCAAAACCTTCTAATTTTTGTTCCTCAGCACTCCTGGCCGTAAGTAATATCACTGGTATATGAGAAGTACGCACATCATTTTTTATTTTATGGCAAAGCTCCATACCATTCATTTCAGGCATCATAATGTCACTTATCACCAGGTCTGGCTGAAATTCCTGCGCTTTCTTCCAACCCTCTTTTCCATCCATCGCTTCATACACGATATAATTGGCCCGCAAATTGTCTTTAATATAAAACCGGATATC
>CAYMKT010000002.1:18977-22169 GCA_964391065.1 uncultured Terrimonas sp.
TTCATGCTGAAAAAAACGTTCAAATATTTTGTCCTGTTTTTCAAGCGGAATACCAATACCACTATCTTTTACGGTAATGTTAGCAAACCCTTCGCCGGCAGAAACCTCCTTAATGCCAATATGCACATGGATGGCCCCGGATTCGGAAGTGAATTTAAACGCATTCGATAAAAGGTTAAACATGATCCGTTCAATTTTATCCGGATCGAAAAACATTTCCAAAGATTCCACCTCAGCAGAAAAAGTAAAATTGATGTTCTTCTTTTCGGCCAAATCAGTAAATGAAAAAGTAAGCTCCTTTACAAAAGATACCATGTCGCCGAACGATGGGTATAGCCTGAGTTCACGCAACTCCAGCTTTCTGAAGTCGAGGAGTTGATTGACTAATCCCAGCAAGCGTTTAGCATTGCGGTGTATTAATTGAAACTGCTTTTTTTGCCCCTCGTCTTCAGTTTGTTTCATCATTTTCTCAATGGGGGTAATAATCAGCGACAGCGGGGTTCTGAATTCGTGACTTACATTGGTAAAGAATTTCAGCTTCAGCATATCCAACTCGTGCAGGCGCTGGGCTTCTTTTTTTTGATGATCGATCTGGAACCTCATCTTTGCCCGCTGAATGGTTAACCTGCGTGCAAACAGAAGTATTCCTCCGGCCATGAGCGCATACAGCAAAAATGCAGGTATCGTTTTCCAAAATGGCGGCAAAATAGTAATGCGAAGTACAACTCCCTCGTTATTGTGCCCGTTAGGGTCTTCATCGCCTTTTACCCGGAACACGTATTCACCGGGATCGAGATTGGTATAGGTGATGGTCCGTTGCCTGCCATCGGTACTCAGCCATTCTTTGTTAAATCCCTCAAGGGTATACAGGAATTTGTCTTTCAATGATTGAGCAGATCCTAATGCAGCGAAGGCTATTGAAAAAACGTTTTCGTTATACTTAAGTGTTATGCTCCCGGTTTCGGCAACAGCTTTGTTCAATACAACATGCCCATTTAGTTTTTCACCAACATTCACCAACTTATTAAACAGAAAAAATTCGGTAAGCACTATTTCAGGAACGGGTTTGGTAAAAAGAAACTTATCGGGATTGAAAAGATTAAACCCATAGGGCCCACCGAAGAGCAGTTCGCCGCCTTTGGTTTTGAATGCTGCCTTATCATTGAACTCTCTTCCCTGCAAGCCGTCGGATTCATCGTAATTCTTAACCTGTATATTTACATGATTATCTTTGTTAATGACTACAACATTACTCAATCCATTGGGCGTACCCAGCCAAAGATTGTGTTTGTCATCCTCCAGAATGGTAAGTATTGTATTGTCTGCCAAACCATCTTCTTTACGAAAAGCCGTAAATGTTTGGGTTGCCGTATCCAGCAGATTTAAACCTTCGCGTGTACCCACCCAAATCAAACCCCTGCTATCCTGCAATAGGGAAATTACATTGTTATTACTTAAGGTACCACTGTCGTTATCGTCATGGCCCAAATAACGGAAGCTACTGTCGGTTTTGTTAAACACATCAATGCCATTGGAAGTACCCAGCCATATATTGTTTTCTTTGTCTTCAATAATTGCGGAGATATAATTGGAATGCAGGGAGCGGCCATCTTCTACCCTGTAATGATGAAAAATATTTTTATCCCTGTCGTAGCGGTTTAATCCGCCGCTTAATGTACCAATCCATAAATTGTTATCCTTGTCTTCGAACAACTGCCAGATACTGTTGTCGGAAATGGTATTGGTATCGGCGGGGTTATGACGAAAATGCCTGAATTGCTTACCATCGTAACAATTTAATCCGCCCATATAGGTACCTATCCATAATTTTTGTTCATGATCAACCAGTAAGCTCACAATCACATCGTTGCTTAAACTGTTAGGATCGGATGAATTGTGACGCAAATTGAAAAACTTATGTTGCTGCCTGTCAAAATATATCAATCCGCCGCCATTCGTGCCTATCCATAAATTGCCCCTGGCATCTTCGGCAAACCTGTTAATATCTTCATAAGGCAAACTATTAGGATCAGAAACCTTATGCCGGTACAGGCTGAACATAGCCATATTGTTGTTGTAATAACAAATACCCTGCTTATAGGTTCCGAGCCACACAATATTGCTGCTGTCTTTATAAACCGAATAAATACTGTTTTGACTGATGGTGGTATGATCTTCGGCATCGCTTAACAGATAGCGAACACTCTTCTCCTTTTTATCGACCAGGTTAACGCCACCATGGTCAGTTCCTATCCATATTTTTCCATCCTGGTCCTGTGTGATACCGGTAATAATATTGGTATTTAAACGAATGCTGCCACCGTCTTTTGTAAAATGCGAGAGCCTGTCGTTTGACGGCTGGTAATAAAACACACCACCAGGAGTTCCCGACAGGAGAACACTCATCCAAAGTTCATTATCGCTATCGATGTAGAGCGCATAATTCTGAATGCTGTTTTGCGACAGGGATTTTAACTGATCTGTTCTCTGAACAACTTCATAGGTATCTGCCTCAAGCTTTTCAACGGTGCCATTGCGGTGTACTATCCAGATATGATTATTTGAATCCTGTGCCAGTGCTGCAACATCGTTTGTGGCGATCGTTGAAGGATCCTGCGGATCGTGTTGCAGCGCCATGCTTTTTTTCGTGGAAGGCGAGTAGCGGTATATTCCGGCATTATTCTGATAAATGAACCAATAATTACCCTGCCTGTCTTTTGTAACATTATACACGCTCCCCGGTGGAAGCGAAAGCTGGGAAAGGTATGCCTGGTCGTTCCTGCTTATACTTTCAGTAAGGGGATCATAAATATTATTCCCATTCCTGGTAGCAATCCACATTTTCCTGTCCGGGAGTTCAAAAATGCGTTCCACATAGTTATCACTGAGCGAAGCAGGGTTACGAAGTTCATTCTTGAATACTTTAAAATAATAACCGTCGTAACGGTTTAGTCCCGACATCGTACCAAACCACATGAACCCCCTGCTGTCTTTAAGTATACAGTTCACCTGGTTGTGGGAGAGCCCCTGGCGTAAATCGAGCCGGGTAAAATGATAGGCGCCTTCCTGCGTAAAAGCATTAAGACAAAAAAATAACAGGTATGCTAAAAAACAAAGTTTCTTCATACGCATATCGGAAAACCCTGCAGTTAGTTTCTCAAACGTTTATAATCTGCTAAAGATAAAATAAAA
>CAYMKT010000002.1:22269-28467 GCA_964391065.1 uncultured Terrimonas sp.
TCTGGATGCCATTAAAAACAATATTCTCCGGCTTTTCAACAATACCATAAGCGTGGGTAAGCAAAAAGGTCCATTTATTCAGTGCGTCCCATCCGTCTACATCCAACGATGGATCGGCTTCGGCAAAACCCAACTGTTGTGCCAGCATTAAAGCCTGTTTAAAGTCCAGCTTTTCTTCAAACATTTTAGTAAGAATAAAATTAGTAGACCCATTCACTATTGCCCTGATGGAATGAAGCAGGTCATTGTCGTAATATTCTTCTAAATTCCTGATAACAGGGATGGAAGCGCATGCTGCTGATTCACATAAAAAAGGCTGATCATATTTTTTCTGCAGTTCGAGGATTTCCGGCAAGTGTTCGGCAATCATTTTTTTACTCGCACTTACAACAGCCTTCCCATTCTTTAAGGCGGTAGACACAATTTCAAATGCCGGTTCCGACTCATTGATTACCTCTACAATTACATTGATATGAGGATCATTCAACAAATCAAACCGGTCTGTAGTAAATAAAGATGCGGGGGCGTTTCGCTTTTTCGCCGGATCCTTTATACAAACTCTTTTAATGGTTGCCTGCAGCGAAGGTGTTTGCTCCAACACTTTGTACAAACCTTCTCCCACAACTCCAAAACCAAATAGTCCTATTATCAATTCCCGCTGTGCTTCCATGGTACTTACTGGTTTACAATTTTTAAATAACTCATATTGTCTTCTTTGACAAAAGCTTTCAGCAGTTGTTCTATTTTCTCAAACTCCAGCAAAAAGCCGTCGTGACCGTACGCAGATTCAATAAGATGGTATTGGGCCCCCGCTATATGATCCGCTATTCTTTTCTGCTCTTCAGGAGGAAAGAGTAAATCGCTGGTAATACCAACTACCAGCGTTTTTGACCGTATGCACCCTAATGCTTCTTCTACGGAACCCCTTCCCCTCCCCACATCGTGTGCATCCATTGCCTGGCTGAGCCTGTAATAGCTAAAGGCATTAAAACGTTTGGCTAATTTTTCACCCTGGTAACGCTGGTAACTTTCGGCTGCTTCGCCACCGAAGGTATGCGAAACCGGCCAGGCCGTTTTTTTGTCCCGTGGTTGAGTAAGATTGTAAATATAACTGTTGCGATAGCTTAACAGCGCTATACTCCTTGCCGCCTTCATGCCCTGTATCCCCGCTTCAGGCATTTTCTCTCTCCATGAACCGTCTGTTTCTATGCACATGCGCTGGGAGGCATTAAAAGCTATACCCCATGGCGAGTGTTGTGCATTAGTGGCCAAGGCTACCACATGGTCAAAAAGTCCGGGCTCTTCAATGGCCCATTCCAATAGCTGCTGGCCACCCATTGACCCTCCAATGCCTACGTGAATGTTAGCAATGCCCAGGCTATCTTTTAATGTGCGGTAGGTTCTAATCATATCCCTGGTGGTGAACAAAGGAAAATCGTGATACCAACGTTCCTGGGTTGCGGGGTTAATTTCGAGCGGACCGATACTTCCATAGCAGCTTCCCGGCATGTTTACACAAATAATAAAATATTTAGCGGGGTCAAACAGCTTTCCCTCTCCTACCAATCCAGTCCACCAGTCTGCCGGGTTACTGTTAGCGGTAAGGGCATGAAAAACCCATACCACATTATCTTTGCGGGCATTCATCCGGCCCAATGTGGTATAAGCCAAATGGTATTGCGAAACCGTTTCTCCACTTTCTAAAGTAAACGCACCTGTATGTGTATACACCTGAGTCGACATATTTTTCGTACTATACTATTAACATTCCTATAAAAAAAGAAGACGCGAAAGCCCGGTGTGTCGGGCCTTCCATCCGTATTATCCCGCTGCAAGTTCCGGTGCAATTACCTTTTCAAATGCCTGTTCAAAATCGGCTTTTATATCATCTATATGTTCAATACCTACGCTTATCCGGACAAGGTTCGGTTCAACACCGGCTGCTTTTTGCTCAGCTTCACTTAATTGTTCGTGGGTGGTAGAAGCAGGGTGAATAGCCAGGGTTTTAGCATCTCCAAGATTGGCGAGGTGGCTCACCAATTTTAAGGAATCAATAAATTTTCTTCCACCCTCTTTTCCACCTTTAATACCAAAATTTAACACGCCACCAAAACCATTACGCAGATATTTTTTCGCCAATTTATGGTAGGGACTGCTTGCTAATCCGGGATACCAAACAAATTCAACCTGCGGATGTGCTTCGAGCCAGGTGGCCAATGCCAGTGCGTTTGATACATGACGTTCAACGCGTAACGAAAGCGTTTCTATTCCCTGCAATGTGAGAAATGAATTGAAGGGACTCATGCTGGTTCCAAGATCTCTCAACCCTTCCACCCTTGCCCGGATAGCAAAAGCAATATTGGGTAAACCCAATGGATTCCCTTCTCCAAATACATCCCAGAATTGTAGTCCGTGATATCCTTCGCTGGGCTCTGTAAACTGCGGGAATTTACCATTGCCCCAATTATAATTGCCGCCATCTACAATAACCCCACCAATAGAAGTGCCGTGACCGCCGATCCACTTGGTGGCCGATTCTACCACTATATTTGCACCCAGTTCAATAGGCTTTATTAAATAGCCGCCGGCGCCGAATGTATTATCCACCACCAATGGAAGATCATATTCTTTAGCCAGCGCTACGAATTTCTCAAAGTCGGGAACGTTTAACCTTGGATTGCCGATGGATTCGAGGTAAATTGCTTTTGTATTTTTATCAATGTGTTTTACAAAACTTTCCACATCATCGCCATCTGCAAATCTTACCTCAACTCCTAATCTCTTAAAAGTTACTTTAAACTGGTTATAGGTTCCTCCATATAAAAAAGGTGTACTTACAAAATTATCACCCACCTGCAGAATATTATGCAAGGCAAGTAATTGAGCCGCCTGACCAGAAGAGGTTGCCACTGCCGCTACTCCACCCTCCAATGCTGCAATTCTTTTTTCAAACACATCGGTTGTCGGATTCATTATGCGGGTGTAAATATTGCCAAACTCTTTTAAGCCAAAAAGATTGGCAGCATGTTCTGTGCTGTTAAAACCATAGGAGGTGGTTTGGTAAATAGGAACTGCCCTCGACTTGGTGGTGGGATCAATTTCCTGTCCGGCGTGTAATTGTAAAGTTTCAAAACGATAATTGCTCATGGCGAATAATTTAAAGCGTGAAGAGATAATTTACAAATAAAGAGGTGGATATGAGTATCGAAAGGTAAGGAACCTTAAGGTCGGGCTATAACGGCTTCAAGGCATACAACAACAGCAAACCAGGCGCATGCATGGATGGTTGTTGAATGTAATATTTGTTGTAGCTGTCATACCCGGAAGCTTAAGATAAAAGTTAATAAAATTACTTGAGTTTACCATTATTATCCAAATTTTATTTGTTTGTTTCGTCAAGTTTACATGATCACTTCCCACTCATCTTCTATACGCTGCCAGTCGTTGAACAGTTCCTTTCCGCCCCGCGCTTTCCAGTCGGAATCAATGGTTAGTTTGGAACTTATACCGCCCCGGGGATTGCAAATCATTACAATCCGAAGCCTGGTGGGTTCATACATTTTCAGCAGATCTTCATAAATAATATTGATCAGCCTTTCATAGGAAACAATGATATTTCTAAGTTGGAAAACATACTGTTTGAGCGATTTGAGCTCAATGATTTTTTTTCCCGCATAAAACGTAATAAATAAAGTAGCAAAATCGGGTTGCTCCTTTACTCCCAGGAAAGTAAACTCCGGGATTTTTGTCTTGATCTCGTACGCCTGGTCCGAAGGATTGGGTATCGCCTTCAGCAGGTTACGGTCAATATCCTTATATGTTTTAATTAAGACACTCATGCCATTTGATGTTAAGGTGGATATCGTTCAAAATATTAATGGATTCAAAAAAATCACCTGCCGTGTTAACTATGCGCCAGCATTGTATTCAATAGTTTTTCCTGCGAGAGGAACAAATTATATGATAAACAATTGACAACGAATAGATTAGTTCAGAAATACACATCAAGAAAGAAAGGCGCAGAAAAGTATTGAGTAACTTAGTTCAACAGGTATGAACATAAAAAAACTCTTCCAACAGGTCATCGGAAGAGCGTAGTGATATAAAAATATTATTAGATATCAGCTTTTCGTCTGACTTATCTGCTCCCGCCCTTCGGCGGAACTGGAATTGGCACCTTTCCCCATACCGCAATGCTGCGGCACGGAACAGGTTGTCAAGGCTTCATCGGGCCAGTCCCTCTGCCTTTCTTGATAAGTAATCAATAAAGAACTGGCGCAAAGATAGTAGCAAAAGGCGTAGATTATCAAAAAAAAATGTGAAGAACCAAAAAAAGTAAAAAACTTCCATTATAGTCATTATCTTTGTCCACCAATTTGATAGGGTAATCAAATCGCTTTGATGTTCACGAAACGAGTACATAAATGCCGCCGTTGTTGATGCAACTCACTCCATTCCATTGGGTTAGTGGTAGAACGGTTTAACCTTGCCTGTCAATTTTAGTGAATTATGAATGAGACGGATACACAAAGCGAAATTCAGAGAATTTCCGAACTAATACAATCGAACGATATTACGGCACAGCTCCGTAACATCGCAGCGCAATACCCCGGTGAAGTAGTTTTTTCAACAAGCTTCAGTTGGGAAGACCAGGTTATTTCCCATATTATTTTTAGTGAACAGTTAGCTATACAGGTATTTACCCTCGATACCGGCCGCATGTTCCCGGAAACCTATTCTACCTGGAGCCGTACGCTCGAAAAATACAATCAAACCATTATCGCCTATTATCCCGATGCCGTTTCCCTGCAACATTTCATAGCGGAAAAAGGCCCGAACAGTTTTTATGAGTCGGTCGATAACAGGAAACAGTGCTGCCACATCCGAAAAGTAGAACCGCTGCAAAGAGCGCTAAAAAACAAAAAGATCTGGATAACGGGCATACGTGCAGCGCATTCACCAAACAGGCATGATATGCAGTCGCTGGAATGGGATGCCGGTAATAAAATAACGAAATATCATCCCTTGTTAAGCTGGTCAACTGAGGATGTAACGGGTTTTATTGACGCCAACAATATTCCTTATAATCCGCTGCATGACAGGGGCTTTGTGAGCATCGGTTGCGCGCCGTGCACAAGAGCTATTAAACCAGGAGAAGATTTTCGTGCGGGAAGATGGTGGTGGGAAGATACGTCGAAGAAGGAATGCGGTTTGCATGTGCATGCAGAAGCTAATTAATAAAATATAATTCGATATTAGATGAGCGTACATCATTTAGATTATTTAGAGGAATTGGAATCGGAGTCCATTCATATTTTTCGCGAAGTGGCAGGCCAGTTTGAAAAACCGGCTTTGTTGTTCAGTGGGGGCAAAGATTCCATTACACTCGTACACCTGGCTTTGAAAGCATTTCGTCCGGGCAAATTTCCTTTCCCATTGGTGCATATTGATACCGGTCATAATTTTCCGGAAGCCTTACAGTTCCGCGACTACCTCGCAGAAAAAATTGGAGAGAAATTAATTGTTCGTAATGTAGAAGATACCATTAAAGCCAAACGGCTTACAGAACAAAAAGGAAAATTCGCCAGCCGTAACCAGTTACAAACCTATACCTTACTCGATACAATTGAGGAGTTTGGATTTGATGCCTGCATAGGTGGCGCCCGCCGCGATGAGGAAAAGGCAAGGGCGAAAGAAAGAATTTTTTCTATCCGGGATGAATTCGGTCAATGGGATCCAAAACGTCAGCGGCCCGAACTATGGAACACGTATAATGGCAGAATATCAAAAGGAGAAAATGTAAGAGTGTTTCCGATCAGCAACTGGACGGAACTCGACATCTGGAATTATATACGCCGCGAAAAAATAGAATTGCCGTCTATTTATTTTGCGCACGATCGCGAGGTGTTGGAATACGAAGGACAATACGTTGCGGTTTCCGAATTCATCCGCATTGATGAAACAGATGTTATCTCGCAAAAAAAAGTACGCTACCGCACTGTGGGCGATATGACCTGTACTGCCGCCGTAGCTTCCAATGCCTCAACAATTGAAGATATCATCAGCGAAATCATCGCCACCAAAACAAGTGAAAGAGGCGAAACACGAATTGATGATAAAGTATCTGAAGCCGCAATGGAGGACAGAAAAAAGAACGGATATTTTTAGAGAAGGGGATAAAAGGTATCAGGTATCAGG
>CAYMKT010000002.1:28567-63408 GCA_964391065.1 uncultured Terrimonas sp.
GGAGGTTAAGATTAAGCAACCGTAAACAACAAATACTAAACTACAAATAACATAATGGACATATTAAGATTTATAACAGCCGGAAGCGTAGATGATGGGAAAAGTACACTGATAGGCCGTTTGCTGTTCGACAGTAAAAACATTATGGTAGACCAACTGGAGGCCATTGAAAAGCAAACCAAAAACAGGGAAGATGGAGATATTGACCTGGCGCTGCTTACCGACGGTTTGCGTGCCGAAAGAGAACAGGGCATTACGATTGACGTAGCCTATAAATATTTTTCCACGCCCAAACGCAAATTTATTATTGCCGATGCACCGGGGCACATTCAGTATACCCGAAACATGGTTACCGGAGCATCCAATTCCGATTTGATTATTATTCTGATCGACGCACGAAATGGCGTTGCGGAACAAACCCGCCGGCACTCCATTATCGCTTCCCTCCTTAACATGCCGCAGGTGATCGTTGCCGTTAACAAGATGGACCTTGTAGATTACTCGCAGGATGTATACAACAATATCGTTATCGAATACGCCAAACTGGGCAAGGCGCTGGGATTACACGACATCAGCTACATCCCTATCAGCGCATTAAAAGGCGACAATATCGTAGAAAAATCCACCCAGCTATCATGGTACGACGGCGAGCCTTTGCTTCACCTGTTGGAAAATGTGGAAGTAGAGAAAGTGGTTAACCTCGATAAAGCGCGCTTCCCGGTACAATATGTTATTCGGCCGCAAACTGAATCCCTGCATGATTACCGTGGATATGCCGGCAAAATAATAAGCGGTATTTACAGAAAAGGAGATGCCGTAACCGTTTTACCATCGGGAGCAACCAGCACTATTAAAGCTATTGAAATAAACGGCGGGCAATTGGTAGAGGAAGCCTTTGCACCTCAGGCAATGGTATTGCACCTGGAAGAAGATATTGATATTAGCCGCGGCGATGTTATTGTGCTGAACAATGATCTGCCGCAAACTGCACAGGAGCTGGAAGTGCTCTTATGCTGGATGGACAGCAAGCCGCTGATCCCCGGCAATAAATATTTACTGCAAATCAACAGCACAAGGGTAAGAAGCATCGTAAAGGATATTGAGTTTCGTATGGATGTTAATTCTTTAGAAAGAAAGTACGCACCTGCACAAGCGGAATTGAATGACATTGTAAAAGTAGTGATCAAAACAGCACAACCGGTTGTATACGATAGCTACAAAGATTTACGCGTAAATGGCGGCGCTATTTTAATTGACGAAACCAGCAATGTAACGGTTGGAGCCTGCATGATCCAGTAGCAGCAATAAAAAAGAAAATGATTTTGTTTCATATGTAAAACAACATACACCGGTAAAGCCAAAATGTCTCAAAAAAAATTCATAGCGCAATTAGCCCAGCGGAAAAACAAAACCTTCCTGGCTATTCCCGATAAGGAACTGGCTACGCTTTTTATTGATGAACTTTTTAGCTTATTATTTCTTCCTGCCAGTTTAAGGCAGCAGAATCAATACGAACTGGAGAAAGCCTTCGAATCCCTGAAGAGTCACCTCTCTACATTAGTATATGAAGCTGTAAAAGATGGCAAAACGGCGCAAACGGCAAGCGATGATTTTTTTTCTGCGCTCCCGGGCTTGTATACTACTTTGCAAAAAGATGCGCAGGCTATATTCCTGTACGACCCCGCCGCACAGTCTCCTGAAGAAGTAATCGTTGCCTATCCGGGATTTTATGCAATAGCCATATACCGGTTTTCCAACCAGTTGTGGAAGCAGCGGATAAAAACGCTGCCGCGTCTCTTTACCGAATATGCACATAGCCAAACAGGTATTGATATACATCCTGGTGCAACCATCGGTGAATCATTTTTTATTGATCACGGAACGGGTATTGTAATAGGTGAAACAACCGTAATAGGAAAGAATGTAAAAGTTTACCAGGGAGTAACCATCGGAGCACTAAGCACTTCCAGGGAAAAAGCTTCAGGCAAACGCCATCCAACCATTGAAGACAATGTGATCATCTATTCAGGCGCAACCATATTAGGCGGAGAAACGGTGATTGGTAAAAACAGCGTCATTGGTGGAAATATGTGGCTAACCAAAAGTGTGCCCCGCCATACAATTGCAGAGCATCAGAACGGCATAACACAAACAACAAAAACAAAACTTTAATAACTAATCATTTTTTTTCTTTTAAAAGTCTACAAAATAAGCTAGCTCATCATGTCAGCAGAAATTTCTACATATGGAAAAGTGGTACTGGCAGCCGCGGGTCCGGGTGATCCGGAATTGTTAACAGTAAAAACTGCACGCTACCTGCAACAGGCAGACGTGGTATTAACTGACCGGCTGGTGAGCAACGATATCCTGAAGGAATATGTAAATCCCTCCGCCGAAATAATATATGTAGGCAAGCAATGCCGCCGCGGAGCGTCTACCCCCCAGCAAACCATTAACGAGCTGATGCTGCAATATGCACAGAACGGGAAATTAGTAGTTCGTTTAAAAGGCGGCGATGTATCCATCTTCTCCAATATACTGGATGAACTACAGGCGCTTACCGAAAATAAAATTCCGTATGAAATAATACCGGGAGTAACGGCGGCACTTGGAGCCGCTGCATACGCGGGTATTCCATTAACAGCGAGAGGATATTCAACTGCGGTAAGGTTCCTCACTTATTACAAATCTGATATTGTTTGCGATCAGTACTGGCAGGAATTGGCATCAACCAATGACACACTGGTATTTTATATGTCGGCCGAAACCGTAGAGGGTATCGTATCGAAACTGATCCGGTATGGCATTGGATCAGATAAACATATTGCGGTAATTGAGCAGGCCACAACACCATTACAACAGGTGTATGCTTCAAATATATACGATTATGCAAAACAGTTCCAGGGTCACTCCTTTATTTCACCTTCCCTGGTAATTATAGGAAAAGTGGCGGAGTTGCATCAGCAATATGGTTGGTTTACCAACAACCCCGAAAGAGCACATTATTTTAAATCCATAGCGTCATTGCAAAAAAATACCAACAATCAGCAAGCCCATGTTAGCAGAGCATAGACTGAAAGCATTCCAGGATCTTATTACCGATTCATCCCGTGAAGAACTCATATGGATGAACGGGTTCATAGCGGGGCTGGTAACGGCCGAAGCCGGAGAAAATGGTACACCCGCCACGCCACCAACAGCACCACGTGTAAATAAGATATCCATTTTGTTTGGCACCGAAACGGGGAATTCAAAGAAAGTGGCAACAGAATTTGCCACGCAGGCGAAAAAACAGGGAGTCAATGTAAAACTCACTTCCCTGGACCAGTACCGCATTAACGACCTTGCAAAAGAAGAATATGCTTTTATTGTAATCAGCACACAGGGCGATGGCGAACCCCCTGAAACCGCAAAGAAATTCTACGATCATATCCATCAGCAACCCCTTGCGCTCGATAAAATGAAATTTAGTGTATTGGCACTGGGCGACACCTCCTACCCTTTGTTTTGCAAGGCAGGTGAAGACGTAGACTTGCAACTCAGCAAACTCGGCGCCAAACGAATTGTGCCACTGCAAAAATGCGATACCGATTATACCGCTGATGCGGCAGCCTGGTTTTCCGCTGTAATGAAAACATTAAATGAAGGTGGAACCAGCACGGCAGCCCCCGTAAGTTCAGCAAAACCTAAAGGAAAGAAGAACTATACCGGAACCGTCCTCACCAATATTAACCTTAACGATCGCGGGTCGAACAAGCAAACGCACCATATTGAAATTGCTTCAGACGATGATATTCAATATGAACCGGGAGATTCAATCGGCCTGGTTCCCCACAACAAGAAAGAAATTGTAGATAGCATTATCGCCCTTACGGGTGTTGATCCCGAAGCAACCATTGAATTCAGAAAAGAGCGGTATACCATTGCCGATGCATTTACACGCAAAATAAATATCATCCACCTTCCCGAAAGAGTGGTGAAGCAATACGCATCAGTAATACAACAGGAAATCCCGGATACACGTATTGACCTGCTTGATCTGTTGAGGATTTACCCGGTGAAGGACGCAGCCCAGTTTGAACAGGTTATACCACTACTGGAACCTATTGCTCCGCGACTGTATTCCATTGCTTCCTCTCCGGAGGCGCATAACGGCGAGGTGCATATTACAGTAGCGAGAGATAAATTCAACGTGAACGGCGAGTTGAAATACGGGCTTTGCTCCGATTATTTAACACAGTTGGAGCCAGACTCCCAGGTCGATTTTTATGTGAGCAAAAATCTCCAGTTTAAGCTGCCGGCTGCAGGCAAGGATGTTATTATGATTGGACCTGGTACAGGCATTGCCCCCTTCAGGTCGTTTATAGCGGAAAGAGATGCGACCGGTGCGGATGGCCGAAACTGGCTTTTTTTCGGGGACCAGTGCTTTGTTACTGACTTTCTTTACCAAACAGAAATTCAGAACTGGGTAGACACCGGTGTGCTCTCCAAAGTAAACCTTGCATTTTCAAGAGACCAGAAATCAAAAATATATGTGCAGCACCGTATGCTGGAACACGGCGCCGAACTTTGGCAATGGATTAACGGGGGCGCCCATGTATATGTTTGCGGCGCAAAGTCCCCAATGAGCACAGATGTTGAAAATACGTTGATGCAGATCGCGGAACACCATGGCGGCAAATCGGTAAACGAAGCCTTTTCATTTGTTGAACAATTGAAAGAAGAAGGGAGATATTTACTCGATGTGTATTAGAATTTGAGATTTCAAATTTGAAATCTCAAACCTTATCGCTCAAATTTAAAATTTCAAATCTTTAATATTGTATGTCTGAAAAGAATAACCTGTCGTCGACCGAACATATAAAAATGAAGAGTGCCGGTCTGCGTGGTACTTTAAAAGAAAGCCTGAGAGATCAGATAACAGGCGCCATACGGGAAGACGACCGGGCGCTGGTAAAGTTTCACGGCATGTATCAGCAGGACGACCGTGACAGGAGAGCGGAAAGAAGTGCAAAAAAGTTAGAATGGCTCCACTCTTTTATGATCCGTTTACGGATTCCCGGAGGCTTTATCACCAGTGAGCAATGGGAGGCGCTGCACCATGTGGCGGGAGCATATTCAACAGGTGTAATTAAAATTACCACCCGCCAAACCATTCAATTACACGGTATTTTAAAACCAAATGTAAAGCCCACCATAAAAGCATTCAATACTGCCAAATTAGATTCCATTTCGGCCTGCGGCGATGTGAACAGGAATGTAATCTGCGCTGCCCATCCTAAGTTTTCTGCCGTACACGAGGAGATATTCGGCTACGCCAAAAAGTTAAGCCAGCTCGGGCTGCCCAAAACAAAGGCGTATTATGAAGTGTGGTTGGACGAAAAACCACTGGCAGATAAAAAAGAGGAAGAAGATCCACTATACCAGGACAGATACTTGCCGCGAAAATTCAAAATCGGAATTGCCATCCCCCCCAATAATGACGTAGATGTTTTTGCAAATGATTGCGGACTGGTTGCGATACTGGAAAACGACAAACTGGTAGGGTTTAATATTGCGGCCGGGGGTGGCATGGGCGCCACCCACGGCAACGCCGCTACCTATCCGCGACTGGGAACCGTATTGGGCTTTGTTGCGGGCGAAGAAAAGGTTTTAAAAGCCGTTTACGAAATGATCACGGTTCAGCGTGATTATGGCAACCGCAGCGACAGGAAATTATCACGGCTGAAATATACGCTCGATAATATGGGAGTGGATGCTTTTAAGACAGAACTGGAAAAGCGTTGCGGATTTGAGCTTGAACCTGAAAGACCTTATCATTTTACCGGTCGTACGGATTTTTATGGCTGGCATAAAAATCATGAAGGCAAATGGTACTATACCGTTTTTGTTGAAAATGGACGGATACTTGATGATGAGCAGCAGCTTTTAAAAACAGCATTCCTCGAAATCGCACAGTTGCACAAAACCAATTTCAGGTTTACCTGCAATCAGAATATTATAATAGCAGATGTAAACGAAGAAGATAAAGCAGAGGTTGATGCAATACTGAAAAAATACGGCATCATTGATCATACAAATCATGCAAGCCCGCTTCGTAAAGAATCTATTGCCTGCGTGGCATTTAATACCTGCCCGCTGGCACTGGCAGAAGCACAGCGTGTTTTACCGGGACTTATTTCCAAAATAGAACCCCTGCTGGATAAATATGGTTTGCAGGACGACAATATCAGCTTACGCATGACGGGCTGTCCTAATGGCTGTGCCAGGCCCTATGCAGCGGAAATTGCCCTCATAGGCACATCGTATGGACATTATAATTTGCAAATTGGCGGCGACAGGACGGGCATAAGATTAAATAAATTGTATAAGGAAAGTTTAAATGAAGAAGCCATCGTAGAGGAGCTCGATGGTTTATTCGAAACCTATAGTAAGGAAAGAACTTCCAACGAAACCTTTGGCGATTTTGCCAAACGAATAAAGTGGGTCGATTAACCGGAGTTGCCAACTTTTAAAAGTTGGCAATGATTTATGTAAGACGCAATGATTGAAACAACAACCATAAAGGAAGGTAACCAACTGTTCCCTGTTTTTTTGAAACTTGAGCAGTTGAGATTACTTATTGTAGGAGCAGGTAATGTTGGGTTGGAGAAGCTCAACGCGGTGTTGATGAACTCTCCCGCAACGTGTATTACTATTGTGGCAACGGAAATAAACGAAGCTATCAAAGCGATTGCCGAACGCCACACCAATATTTCGCTCATTGAAAATGCCTATTCAGAAATTTGGCTGAATGATATTGATATTGTTATTGTGGCGGTGGATGATAAAGCCCTGGGAAAGCAGGTAAGTGACGATGCGCATAGGAGAGGCCTATTGATAAACGTGGCCGATACGCCTGAACTCTGCGACTTCTATCTTGGATCTATTGTAAAAAAAGGTAACCTTAAAGTAGCGGTTTCCACCAATGGTAAATCACCCACCATAGCCAAACGCTTAAAAGAAGCCCTGAATGAAGTGCTGCCGGAGGAGTTGGATGAAGTTTTGGATAATATGGAAGTCATTCGTAAAAAGATGAACGGCAATTTTGCAAAAAAGGTGCATGAGCTGAACCATATTACCAAAGTGCTTTCTGTAAAGGATATCCCTGAAACAAAAAGCAATAGCGAAAGGAGATGGCGGCGCATTGTTACCTGGTGCTTATTTGCATTCTTTTTCATGTTCGCAGGTCATGTGGTGCTCTCCTACCTTCCCCTGGGAAGTCTTATTGATTCCATCAAAGATGGCGTACAACAATTAGACAGCAAATTTTACTGGATGATCGTCGCCGGGTTTCTGGCGCAAATGGTGGATGGTGCATTAGGTATGGGATACGGAGTGGTCTCTACTACTATTCTGATGTCATTAGGGATTAACATAGCAGCCATCAGCGGCAGTATTCATACCGCGGAAATGTTTTCAAGCGGGGCATCGGGGTACAGCCACTATAAATTTGGCAACGTCAATAAAAAATTATTCAAAGCGCTATTGATCCCCGGCATAGTGGGCGCTGTATTGGGCGCTTTTTTGCTTTCCAAATTTGGTGAGGAATATGCGGGGTACATCCGGCCGATGATCGCTACCTATACCATGTTACTAGGTGTACGCATCCTTATCATTTCTTTCAGAAAGAAAAGCAAAAAAAACAAGAAAGTAAAACGTGTAGGATGGCTGGCCGGTGCAGGTGGATTTTTAGATTCGTTTGGTGGAGGCGGCTGGGGGCCGTTGGTTACCAGCACACTGATATCAAAAGGCAGAAGTCCGCGTTTTGTAATAGGCTCCGTAAGCATAACAGAATTTTTTGTAACGTTTGCCAGCGCACTCACTTTTTTTACTATGATCGGAGTAAGCCACTGGCAGGTTATTGTTGGACTGATTATCGGAGGGGTGATAGCGGCGCCATTGGCCGCGAGACTGGTTGGCAAACTACCTGCCAAAACCATGCTTATAACCGTAGGTTCTATGGTAATCATCTGGAGCCTCAGGATATTGCTAAAATCAGCGGGAGTATTCTAAAATTCGTTTCTTAATACAGATGGCCCGCTACTGCTATGTATCATGAAATGCAGATAATCTTATAAGCGGGTTTAATCACCAGTTAATTAGGCGGATCAGCTCAAAAAACCCGATTGCTTTGTATCTTTGCCCCCAAATTTTAAGAGCAATGCCATTAATGCAATTATTCCGCACCGAAAATGACTATAGATTTACCGCTACAGATTCCGCAGGTAATAAGCTGTTTATTGACATTCCTGAAGAACAGGGAGGCAACAGCGAGGGTTTTCGGCCCATGCAGTTGTTACTGGCCGGTTTAGGCGGATGTAGTGCTGTAGATATAGTAACGATACTAAAAAAGCAAAAACAAAATATTATTGACTTTTCTATCGATATTGATGGCAAAAGAGAACAAGGAAGGGAACCCTCGCTTTGGGAAGACGTGGAAATTTCGTTTTTATTGAAAGGAGACGTTGATCCGGCAAAAGCACACCGTGCGGTTGAATTATCCATGAATAAATATTGCTCCGTTGCGGAAACGCTCCGCAAAGCAGGTGCAGCGCTAAAATGGAAGGTTGTGGTGAACGGAAATGAAGTGAACTTATAAAAATGGAAATGAAAGCGGTAAAAAATACGAGTTCCGTGTAGCCAATATTGATCGCCGGCTATTCTTCTATACATCAATACCTTTTTCAGGTTCCAAAGCATCCTTAAAAATCAAGCAGATGAAGCAACATCCTATTACGCAGGCTGTGCGTATTCAAACTACCCGTACCGGTGAAATGGAGCATAGCTCCCCATTGTTCTTAACTTCCAGTTTTTGTTTTGAAAACGCTGAGGAAATGCGTGCAGCATTTGCTGAGGAAAACGACAATAATATCTACAGCCGTTTCAGTAACCCCACAGTGCAGGAGTTTATTGATAAAATGTGTATACTGGAAGGCGCGGAAGCCGGCTTTGCCACTGCTTCGGGTATGAGCGCGATTTTTGGTTCATTCATGGCTTTCTTAAGCAGTGGCGATCATTTGCTGAGCTGTAGTTCGGTATTTGGTTCTACACATACTATTGTTACCAAATACCTCCATCGCTGGAAAATAGATTATAGTTATGCCGATATAACCCAGCCCGAAACCTGGGAAGCACTGATCCGTGATAACACAAAAATGATTTATGTAGAAACGCCCACCAATCCCGGGCTTGATATTGTTGACATGGAATGGCTGGGTAAACTGGCGAAAAAGCATGGCATTATGCTGATCGTTGACAACTGTTTTGCAACACCTATTTTACAGAAACCAATTGAATATGGCGCCGACCTGGTATTGCATTCCGCAACAAAGTGGATCGATGGGCAAGGACGGGTTCTGGGCGGCATTGTAGTTGGCAAAGAAGCATTAATACGCGACCTGTATTTGTTTTGCAGAAACACCGGACCTTCCCTTTCGCCCTTTAATGCCTGGATACTGAGTAAAAGTTTAGAAACGCTTGATGTACGCATACATCGCCATTGCGACAATGCGGAGGCTTTGGTGAAGGCACTCGATGGCCATGCAAAATTAAACTGGATCAAATATCCCTTTCATGCTTCGCATCCTATGTATGCCATCGCCAAAAAACAAATGACGCGTGGTGGTGGTTTGGTTACATTCGACTTAAAGGGCGGGGTTGAAAGCGGGAAAAAATTCATGGATGCTCTCCAAATGCTTTCATTAACATCCAACCTGGGTGATAGCCGAAGCATCGCTTCCCATCCTGTATCTACCACGCATTCCAAATTAAGCAGGGAGGAACATGCATCGGTAGGCATAACACCTGGTCTTATACGCATTTCGGTTGGACTGGAACATGCCGATGATATTATCGGAGACATTTTGCAGGCCCTGGATAAGTGTTAACTAACCTGCCGCAGGCGACCTCTGACAGCATTTATTTAACGATTGGATCGCAATCTAAGGTTAACCAAATTTTAGAGATTACATTCGCTTTCTAAATCATTCGCCATGCGACCGCTTCCATCAGATTATTCACCTTTTTCTGAAACCTATGTTTCCCTCGTAGAAACCGGCAACATCAGGGAAATACTTGCAGCGTCTTTACCTGCAATGGAATCTTTTCTTTCTTTGATACCGGAAGAAAAAACAGACTATGCTTACGCTGATGGTAAGTGGACGGTTAAAGAAATGCTTCAGCATACTATCGATACAGAAAAGGTATTCGCTTACCGCGCCATGTGTATTGCGCGTGGCGAGCAACAACCCCTGCCCGGCTTCGAGCAAAATGACTATGCAGCAAACGTAGAGGTAACCAACAGGTCATTGGCGGGATTAAAAGAAGAAATGTTGCTGGCAAGAAAGTTATCAGTAATCTTATTTGAAAACCTTCGGGAAACCGATTTACAAAAAAGAGGCGTTGCCAGTAACCACCCCGTAACAGTGCTAAGCCTCGGCTATATTCTTGTTGGTCATTGGCGACATCACCAGCATATTCTTCAAACAAAATACGGAATTGAATAGCCGATTATTTTATGAAGTACAATTATGCTGGCTTATCGTTGCTAATTTACATTATCTTAACCCAGCCCTGCTGTAAAAGCAACGCGCCCCGATCCGTTTCCCCGGAAGTTTTGCAGCAAGTGTATAAGCAGGTAAAAACCCCTTTCAAATTTGGTACGGTATTATCGGCCCCGGATTCCACAAAAATGGTGGATAGTCCAACCCTATTCCGCGTTAACGGCAAATGGTATATGAGTTATATTGTTTTTGACGGCAATGGCTACGAAACATGGCTTGCCCAAAGCGACGACCTGCTGCACTGGACTACAACAGGCAAACTGTTGTCATTTACCCAAAATACCTGGGACGCCAACCAAAAGGCCGGCTATCCGTCACTGATAGACATTACGTGGGGCGGGAGCTATAAGCCAATAAAATACAATGAACGGTATTGGATGTCGTACCTCGGCGGATCCGATAAGGGCTATGAGGCTGGAAGATTAGGCGTTGGTATGTCGTATACAAGCGATGTGAGCAAGGCCGAAGAGTGGACCAGGTTAAAAGCGCCGGTTTTATCGGCTACCGACAGTTCTGCAAAATGGTTCGACAACAAAACCATTTTTAAAAGTTCGGTGATACAGGATGCAAATGAACTCACCGGCTACCGGTTTGTGATGTATTACAATGGCGCCGGAGATAGCAGCGATACAAAAGGCAATCATTTTGAAAGTATTTCCATGGCAGGCTCAAACGATATGGAATACTGGGAACGAATAGGCGACCGGCCGGTAATTACCAAAGGAAGGGGTATTTGCGGTGATGCCCAAATCGTAAAAATAAATGAAGTATATGTAATGTTTTATTTTGGACATAACTGGGAGGATGGAAATCCCGGCGCTTTTGATCGATTTGCCTGTTCCTATGACCTGGTGAACTGGACGGAATGGCAAGGACAAAACCTCATTGAACCTTCCGAGCCTTACGATAAACAATATGCGCATAAACCCTGGGTAATAAAATGGGAGGGGGTAGTATATCATTTTTACAATGCAGTGGGTGAAAAGGGAAGGGTGATTGCTTTGGCAACGTCTAAAGACATGACTCAAAACCAATAACCCCTCTTCCCGATCACTGCAAATTACTCGTTTACCAGTTCGTCAGACATTGATTTAAGTGCTTCCAACTCCAACAGGTCTTCCTTAAATTTATTTCCATACCTATCCTTAAAGCCTGTCATAGAAAAGGCATAGCAATCCGCCTGGAAACAGCAGCATGGCCTGGAAGGTTTATAAGTCACCCTAAAAGTATAAAGTGTAATCAGGTGGGTAAATTGCCGCGCTTCAACTGATCTTCCAACTGCAAAACGTGATCAATCAACTTGTCTGCTATCGCTTCATGCACAGCGTCAAAAGCCTGTATAGGCTGCCTCACCATTGATGTACTGTAAATACCCTGCCTGTATAAAAGACGTTTAAAAAAATGAATGGATATGTGGAGATGCTGGTTGGAAAAGGCAAGCACGGGCAACACTTTATTAAAAATATCCTCCGCCTTTGCCTTATCGCCGGAGTGGTATGTTCTGTAAATAGCAGTATAAATGTAGTGCATGCCGGTGGGCATAAAAGCGTGCAGTCCCCTGCTCAATCCTTCTATCATCTGCATGACGGCCCAGCCACCGCTTAAATGAAGCCTGCCTCCGGTCAACTCTTTTAGTCTCGAATATTTTACACCTGCCGGTACGGTTTCAATTTTAAGGCACCGGAAATTGGGAACAGTTTCAAACAAGTCGAGAATCAATTCATCCGGCAATCCGTATCCCTGCGTATCCCAATCCTGCAGCATAATGATTTCCGGACCCGCATCACATAACTTTCGAAAGCTGGTTTTAAATTCATTGGCGTTGGTGAATGGCAACTGAATCAACGCGTGCTTACAACCTATGCTTTTGTATAAGCTCAGCATTTCTAAGCCGGCAGATAAATCCGTAGTTCCCGCGCCTGCAAAAACAGGCACCCTACCAGCCGTTTCATCCATCACTATGCTTACCATCTTCAATTTCTCTGCTATCGTAAGCTGGTGCACTTCCGAAGCCATTGCGGGTACAAGAAAACCCGCTACGCCGGCATCAAGCGCCATCTTTACATTTTTTCGTAATGATGGCTCATCTAAATGGCCACTGCTCTGAAATGGTGTATTTAAAACCGTAATGATGCCCGAAAGCGGAAACAGTTCTTTCATCATATAACGCTATTGCTTCAACAACCAGATATCCGAAATGCGGGAGGCTAAGCGCCAGTTGAGATGCGATTCCTCCGGTCCATCAAAACTTACCGTTATTTTGCCATCCCGGGTGAGCGATAAGGGCAATACCCATTCCTTAAAAGTATCAGCTTCCTTATTATATACCAATGGAGATAGCCGAACCCCGTCTACGCGAAGTAAGGCATCCCCAAAGCCACATACGCGAATCGTATATCTTGCATTGGGATCGAGATTTTCATATTCCAGTACAGGTGAGCGTTGAAACACCTGCGACGAAAGGCGTTTGCGGCTGAAGCCATTCTCCCACCAGGCGATATCCGTAGCATCTTCCGAAATGGTTTTTACTCTTGGCCCCTTGCTCACGCTGGAAATATCGTCATAATAACTACCCTGACCGGGATTTTCCCATGTAGCGATGGTATGTAATTTTTCAAGCTGTTCCTTTGGATCTTTCACCGCCTTTATTTTTGCAAATTCATCGGCTAACCACCAGCGGTTGTTTAACGGATAATCTACAAAATCAAGAACCGCCCCCCGTTCGTGACTCTTAGCCTGGTACTTTGAAACACTGGTTTGCAGACCCGTAGATACAAAAAGGTTTTCACATAATTGCTCAATGTGTTTCTTCATCAAAGGTGCGACCGGTTTGGTATCTGCCTCGTTAACCTTTGCCAGTACCAGTTCCATTGCTTTTTGAACTCCCATCTCATCCGCCTTCATCAAAATTTTATTGGCATTCTTTTCCAGTTCCTGTTCATAAATTAACCGCCGCCGCGTGTAAGCATCATAGTAAGCTCTTAGCAGCAGCATTTGCCAGCGCCAGTTATGATTGTTTAACTGCTGGTTATCTTTTTCCAGTTGCTGCCAGAACAAAAAACTGGTTTCTACGCCGCCATTCTCAGCCAGTGGACCTTTCCAGTTTTGTTCAAGCGTTTCGATGCCATTGGCTGCCGCATCTTCCACTTTGCTGCCAAAGAAAAAGCGACTGTACTCTTTTAATATTTCATGTACATCTTTTTTCATATCCCAGGCCCGCATACTCCATAGCACTTTATTAACATCGTCGTGGTTGCCGTCTGAATACGACACAAACCCGTCCGTAAAAGGCGCATAGGTTTCCTGTACTTTAGCAAACGCATAAGGCCTTGGATTAACGGATTCTCTTCCTAACGTTAACGCATAGGCCTGATCCCATTTTTCAACGGGGAACTCACAACGCACAGAATGGGTAATATCCGGGTATTGCCTGTGGTGATATTTTGACGGCAGCCGGTAACGCGTTTCCGCTATCGGCGGACTGCTGGGACCAGATACCACCCCTTCGAGCCAACCAGGCTGTTCGTTTTTCAGATATTGGTAGAAGTAATCGATCTGCGCTGTGCTAAAGCCTTGCAGCGATATCCATACTTTGGCATTGGGGTGATATTTAACGAGGATAGTATGCAAATCTTTTAAAAACGGTAATACATCCGAAGGATCATTATCGCCTGGATCTCCGCCCGGGAAAAAAATATGATCCAGCCTTGGGCACTTGCTATAAAAATCTTCGTGCATTGCCAGTTCCGTCTTTCTTTTGGCTGCATCTTTTAAATCGATACCGGCCGGCGTCCATACCCAGTAATCCATATCGTATGCCTGGCATATTTCACTTAATTTAATGCGCATTTCGGCGGCGGGAATTTTAAAATGAGGACTCGGTTTCTCTTCTTCATGAAAGGGAATACCTTCAATGGCATTGGTACCAAAGATGGCTAACTCCCGGATGTATTCATCAAATTGCTGAACCGTCCATGCATCGTAGGAGTTTGCTGTTGTACGGTACCCCAGTTGGTGTCCCCTGATGGGATAATCGGGAGACGATGCCACATTGGTTCCGGCATCAATGCTCAACAGGTTGCGCTCCATTTGCAGGTTTCTCAACAACCAGCCCGAACCAAATAATATGCCCCGGGCATCTGCGCCAATAATCCATATCAGCTTTCCCTTATCCGTAACCTCGCACACTACCCGAAAGCCTTCCTTCCTGTATTCCGGCCCACTTTGCCCCTGCACATGAGGAACCGGCCTGCCTTTTAGTTCGATATCTTTCGATAGCACCAGGGCGATGGTCGCTACAGCATTTTTTTTAGACCAATCCCCACTTTTTCGTATCACAATGCCCGTGCGCCTGGCAATTTCTTCCGAAAGTACTTTTGAAGCCGTTTCCTGCATAAAAGCAGGAACAGAGGGAGACACTACAATATCCGCACTCTTAAATTGAAACTGTTGAGCAGTGGATTGGGTGCCTGCACCCAGCAGCGCTAATATAAAACAAGCAAGTTTTACCATTGTCACCTTAATAATTGGGATTGAATGTTGAAGCATGTTTAAGTGGAGAAAACCAGAGCCGTGGTATACTCGTTTCAATATAAAAATCGGGGCAGCGAGCCTTGAGTCATGAGCTTTGAGCAACCCGTTCCATTCAGCTTCATCAAACTAATGCGTCCGAATAAAGTCTTTTGCAGATGCTTTTTGTTTGGCGCCGGCAAAATATGTGAGAGTCGATGTTTAACAGGGATCAAAGGCGTTGCAACAACCTGGCTGGTAAAAGAAAAATTGATTTAACGAGCGATAGCAATCCATCGACAACCACACCCAGTAAACGAAACGGGAGCAATAACAGCCATATTATGGGATACAATATAAGGGCCAGAATAGCAAGCGGAGCACATAACGCCAGCAATATCAACCATGCAAAAAACGTAAGCATATGCTAAGCATTGAATATTTTTTTATAGCTGGTTCTCAAAAGGAACTATACCGACAAAGAAAGCAACGAAGCATCCTTGGTTTCCAGCAATGAGCTTCCCATCAGGAACTCGTCGACCTTGCGGGCGCATTCCCGTCCTTCACTAATGGCCCAAACCACTAATGATTGGCCCCTGCGCATATCTCCGGCAGTAAATATCTTTGTAATGCTGGTTTGAAATGCCTTTTCGGTAGCCTTCACGTTTCCCCTGTCGTCATACTCCACCTCAATCTCATCGAGCATACCTTCGTGCTGAGGATGCACAAATCCCATGGCCAGCAACGCTATTTCGCATGGTATTTCTCTTTCAGAACCAGGCACTTCTTCAAAGCGGGAAGGTCTGTGATCGTCCGAAAACTTCCATTCGAGGTTCACCACTTTCAACCCTTTAAGGTTGCCGTTTCCATCACCGATAAATTCTTTGGTGCCAACGGCCCATTCCCTTTCACATCCCTCTTCATGAGAAGAAGATGTTTTTAAGATCATGGGGTAAGTAGGCCAGGGCATAAAAGGCGTACGATCTCCAGGAGGTTGCGGCATCAGTTCAAATTGCGTAACGCTTTTCGCCCCATGCCTGTTGGAAGTACCCACACAGTCGCTACCCGTGTCACCTCCGCCAATAACAATTACATTCTTACCGGTTGCCATTATTTCTTCGCTAAGGATATTGCTTTCGATACCCGGATGGGCCAGTGGATTCTTTCCGGCATTTCGTTTATTCTGCTGTTTCAAAAATTGCATGGCAAAATAAACGCCCTTTAGCTCACGCCCGGGAACGGGTAAATCGCGGGGCGTGGTAGAGCCACCCGATAATACAATCGCCTGGTATTCGCGAAGCAGGGCATTTATATTTACATTAACCCCCACGTTGGCTTTATACCTGAACTCAACACCTTCCTGCTCCATCAGTTCCACCCGCCGGTCGATGGTCCATTTTTCGAGCTTAAAATCAGGAATGCCGTAGCGCAATAATCCACCTGCTGCGTCATCGCGCTCAAACACAGTAACCAAATGCCCCGCATAGTTTAATTGGGCTGCGGCTGCAAGCCCGGCAGGACCCGACCCAATAACCGCCACCTTTTTTCCTGAGCGCATATTGGGTTTACGTGGCTGAACAAAGCCTTTTTCCCAGGCTATTTCAATAATGTGTTTTTCGATTTCTTCTATGGTAACCGGTGGCTGGTTAATACCCAGCACACAAGCACTTTCACAAGGCGCCGGACAGATGCGCCCCGTAAATTCCGGGAAGTTGTTGGTAGATGTAAGGATATCATACGCTTCGCGCCAGCTTTTACGGTAGACAGCGTCGTTAAATTCGGGAATAACATTTCCCAATGGACAACCTGTATTGCTATGACAAAAAGGTACGCCACAATTCATGCAGCGTGCCGCCTGTTTATTGAGTTCCTGCTCCGAATAACGATCAATGAACTCATCGTAATTTTTTAGTCTTTCAGCAACTGGCTTTTTACCAGGCAATTCACGTTTATATTCTTTAAACCCTGTTGGCTTTCCCATTTTTTATTAATCAGATTAAAACTAATAAATGAATTATCTTTTAAAGCTGCCGCTTATCTCCCTTCTACCTTAAGCTTCGCTTTCTGCAAGGCTTTTTTGTAATCTTTAGGATATACTTTTGTGAAATTCCGCAGTTGATTTTCGAAGTCGCCCAGAATGAATTTAGCCACACTGCTGCCCGTATACGCGTAATGCCTGGTGATCATGTCGTATAATTCCTCCGATTCTCCGTTGATTACCGGATCCAGATCAATCATTTCCATATTGCAATTCTGCTGGAATTTGCCCTGCACATCGTACACATAAGCAATTCCACCACTCATACCTGCGGCAAAATTTCTACCGGTATCACCCAGTATTACTACTCTGCCACCCGTCATATATTCACATCCGTGGTCTCCTACCCCTTCCACCACTGCATTGGCCCCGGAGTTTCTCACGCAGAAGCGTTCACCGGCCTTACCCCTGATGAAGGATTCACCGGAGGTAGCGCCATAAAATGCCACATTACCAATGATGCTGTTTTCTTCGGGCACAAACCCCGCTTCCTTTGAAGGATAAATGATTAACCTTGCACCACTTAACCCTTTACCAAAATAGTCATTGGCATCTCCTTCCAATTCAAGTGTTACGCCTTTAGTGTTGAAGGCACCAAAACTTTGCCCGGCAGTTCCGGTCAATTTAAAGTGAATAGTATCTTCGGGCAATCCTTCTGATTTATACAGTTTTGTGATTTCATTAGAGAGGATAGTACCTGCTGTACGGTCAGTATTACGAATACGGAATTCTCCATACACCCTTTCCTTTTTTTCAAGTGCAGGTTTCGCCTTTTCCAGCAACTGCCAGTCGAGCACATTCTCCAGCCCATGATCCTGCTCCTCCTGGTTATACAAACCCACAAATTCCGACGCGGGCTCCCTGTATAATATAGGGGAAAGATCAAGCTTGCTATATTTCCAATGCGTTATCCCTTCTTTTCTTTCGAGGCAATCTGCCTGTCCTACCATTTCGTTAATTGTCCTGAATCCTAATTCAGCCATAATTTCACGCAAATCCTGGGTAATGAATTTAAAGAAGTTAACCACATGATCGGCATTCCCCGTAAACCGCTTCCTCAGTTCCGGATCCTGTGTTGCAACACCCACCGGGCAGGTATTCATATGGCATTTACGCATCATAATACAACCTTCTACCACTAACGCAGCAGTTGCCACACCCCATTCTTCTGCTCCCAGCAATGTAGCCACCGCAATGTCTCTTGCTGTCTTCATCTGCCCGTCTGCCTGTAGCACAATGCGGCTCCTTAAACGGTTTCTTACAAGAGTCTGATGGCTTTCTGCCAGCCCCAGTTCCCATGGTAAACCGGCGTGTTTAATAGAACTCACCGGCGACGCCCCGGTTCCACCATCAAAACCAGCAATCAATATTACATCGGCCTTTGCCTTGGCAACGCCAGCAGCAATGGTGCCCACACCCGCTTTGGAAACCAGCTTTACATTAATGCGGGCCTTGCGGTTAGCGTTTTTAAGATCATATATTAATTGAGCTAAGTCTTCAATTGAATAAATATCGTGATGAGGCGGCGGCGATATTAAACCTACGCCGGGAGTAGAATGGCGCACCCTTCCGATCCAGTCATCTACTTTATCTCCGGGTAATTGTCCGCCTTCCCCAGGCTTGGCGCCCTGGGCCATTTTTATCTGGAGTTCGTCTGCTTCTGTAAGGTACTGGCTCGTCACCCCAAAGCGGGCCGACGCCACCTGTTTGATCGCAGAGCGCATCGAATCGCCATTGGGTAAAAGTTCGTATCGTTTTTCGTCTTCCCCTCCTTCTCCTGTATTGCTTTTGGCCCCGAGGCGATTCATAGCAATAGCAAGGGTAGTATGCGCCTCCCAGGAAATAGACCCAAAAGACATGGCTCCCGTAGCAAAACGCTTGTAAATATTTTCAGCCGGTTCTACTTCATCGATAGCAATAGATGGCCGGGTTCTTTTAAAACGAAACAGGCTCCTGAGCGTACAGGCCTTCTCTCCCTGTTCATTTACGAGCTTGCTGTATTTTTTGAAGGCATTAAAATCATTCATCTTTGTTGAATACTGCAACAAATGAATGGTTTGGGGGTTAAAAAGATGAAATTCTCCTTTTCGTTTCCACTGGTAAATTCCTCCTACGGATAACCTGTCTACCGGAATATTTTTTTGATTGAATGCCAGGTGGTGTTTCGCGAGCGCTTCCTTTGCAATTTCATCGAGCCCCATTCCTTCAATGCGGCTTACTGCACCGGCAAAGCATTTATTAACCACTTCGTGATTTAAACCTAAGATTTCGAATATTTGTGCTCCCTGGTAAGACTGCAAAGTTGAGATGCCCATTTTGGAGAACACCTTCAGCAAACCATCGCATACCGCTTTTACATAATTCTTCCGCAATACCTCCCAGGCCAACTCTGTTTCCCAGGAACTGTTTGCTTTCATGGTACGTATGGTGGCTAATGCGAGATAAGGATTGATGGCGGTAGCTCCAAAGCCAATAAGACAGGCAAAATGATGCACTTCCCAAATATCTCCGGCTTCTACCACTATACCTACCTGTCCGCGAAATCCTTTGCGGATGAGGTGATGGTGCACCGATGCTACGGCCAACAATGAAGGAATGGCAGCATGATCGGAATCGATGGCGCGGTCGGAAAGAATAATCACTTCAAAGCCATCCAGGGCGGCATCTACCGCATACCGGCAAAGTCTGTCAATTCCCGCTTTCAGAGAACCCGGTTTACCATCGGCCCTGAAGTAACATTGCAAAGTTTTAGCCTGGAAAATGCCGGTATCAATACTGCGCAGCTTTTCCAACTCACTGCTGGTAAGGATGGGTTGTTTTAAAGCAACCGCATGACAATGCCTCGGATCTTCATCCAGCAAATTGCCATTGTTACCCACATAAGAAGAAAGACTCATCACCAATCTTTCCCGGATAGGATCAATAGGCGGATTGGTTACCTGCGCAAACAACTGTTTAAAATAGCTGCTCAGGTGCTGTGGCTGATCAGACAATACTGCCAGCGGCACGTCGGTACCCATTGATCCTATTGGCTCCTTGCCGTCAATAGCCATTGGCCGGATGATATTCTCTACATCCTCCGTACTATAGCCAAACGCTTTCTGGTATTTGAATACGGATTCTTCTGATAAATGTGTGAAGGTAACACGCGGTGCATCCAGTTCTTCCAATCGTATTTTATACTGATTGAGCCAATCGCTGTATGGCTTTTGGGTGCAGATATCCTGTTTTAGTTCCTCGTCACTGATAATTCTTCCCTGCTCCATGTCCACCACAAACATTTTACCCGGTTGAAGCCTGCCGTAACTTTTTACTATTCGGGGATCAACAGGTAAAGCGCCGGTTTCAGAAGCCATAATAACCCGGTCATCATGCGTTACGCAAAACCTGGAAGGGCGTAACCCGTTTCTGTCGAGCGTAGCGCCGATTATTTTTCCATCAGTAAAGGAAATAGACGCCGGCCCGTCCCAGGGTTCCATAATGGAAGCATGATATTCGTAAAATGCTTTCTTAACCGGGTCCATTTTATCATTATCATCCCAGGCTTCGGGAATCAGCATCATCATTACATGCGGCAGCGAGCGTCCGGATAAAGTGAGCAATTCAACCATGTTGTCGAGACAGGCAGAATCTGAAAGACCGTTGCTCACAATCGGTAGCAGTATTTCCATTTCTTCCTTTGAAAAATAGGGAGAAGAGAAGCCATTTTCGCTGGTCTTTAACCAGTTTAAATTACCCTGCAGGGTATTGATTTCGCCATTGTGCGCAATAAAACGGAAGGGTTGCGCCAGCTTCCATGAAGGAAATGTGTTCGTGGCGAACCTGGAATGTACCAATCCAAATGCGCTTACCACTCTTTTATTGGAGAGGTCGGTAAAATAATTCCGCACCTGCGAGCTTATTAACTGGCCTTTATAAGTAACTGTTCTGCACGAAAGTGAGGCGATATAAAATCCAATCGTGTCTTTTTTAACGGTATTATTAATGGTATGCGTGGCATAATTACGCAATACAAAAAGTTTCCTTTCGAATTCTTCCGTATCCTGGATATGATCGGGGCAGGCGATAAATACATGCTCCATTTCCGGTTCAACAGAGAGCGCGGTAGGACCAATATCGGAGGTATTTACAGGAACTTTGCGGTAAGTAAGTATCTCCAATCCCAATTTTTCAACCGCACGGGCAAATATTTCCCGGCATTCTTCGCGTAATCTTATTTCCTTGGGCAAAAAAATAACGCCTACTCCATACCTTCCAAATGCCGGCAGATGTACTCCCAGCTTTACACATTCCGCAAAAAAGAACTCATGCGGTATTTGTATCATAATACCCGCTCCATCGCCACTGTTGCTTTCTGAGCCGCAGGCGCCGCGATGTTCCATATTTTCCAATATTGTGAGCGCGTCTGAAACGATCTGGTGCGATTTGTTGCCTTTTATGTTCGCCACAAATCCTACACCACAAGCGTCCCTTTCAAATTCCGCCCGATACAAATCTTTAGATACCATAGACCAGGAATTTTAATGAAAAATCAATAAAAAAGGAAAATTTTAATATTTTTCTAATCACACGGCAGGCAAGTGGATAAAAGTACTGAAAAAAAGGGAAATGCTGAAATCGTTGCCGAAAAAATACTCCTGCTTTCTAATATTATACTAAAGCGCTATACGATGTATCCGAACAATTTGTCGTCGTTATTGATTTCAGTGAAATTGATATTAAATCGCTTCATGTTGTGAATCAGCCTGTCGTAATCGTTACGGTTTTGTAATTCTATGCCAACCAGCGCTGTACCCGCTTCTTTGTTCGTTTTTTGCATAAATTCAAACCGCTTAATATCATCTGTTTCACCCAATACATTGTTCATGAATTCTTTTAGGGCGCCGGGCCGTTGGGCGAAGCTGATGAGGAAATAATGTTTAAGCCCTTCAAATTGTAAAGACCTTTCTTTGATTTCGGGCATGCGGTCAATATCATTATTGCCACCGCTTACGATGCATACCACTTTTTTGCCTTTTATTTGATCTGCATTTGCATCCAAAACAGCAATGGATAACGCTCCGGCGGGTTCAACCACTATAGCGTCTTCATTATACAATTTCAATATCGTAGAACAAACCTTTCCTTCCGGCACCAACTGCAAATCGTCTAATACTTCTTTGCATATTTCAAAAGTGATATCGCCTATCCGTTTCACGGCAGCTCCATCCACAAAACGATCAATTTTTTCCAGGGTGACCGGGTGGCCAGCCTTCAGCGCTTCATCCATAGCCGGAGCGCCCTGCGGCTCAACACCAATAATCTTTGTTTGCGGGCTAACCGCTTTAAAATATGCGCCTACCCCCGCACTTAATCCGCCACCGCCTACCGGAACAAACAGGTAATCGATATTGTTCTGGTCTTCCAGTATTTCAACCGCCACCGTTCCCTGTCCTTCAATGATGCTGTAATCATCGAAAGGAGGAATGAAAACCATGTTATGTTCTTTGGTGTAAGCCTTGGCAGCTACTGCACAGTCGTCAAAAGTATCGCCTGTCAATACAATGTCAACTTTTTCCTCACCAAACATTTTTGTCTGGCTAATTTTTTGTCTGGGGGTGATGACCGGCATAAAAACAATGCCTTTTATATCGAGTTTTTTACAGCTATAGGCAAACCCTTGCGCATGGTTCCCGGCACTCGCGCACACTACTGCGCGTTGCTTTTGCTCATCACTGAGATTGCTCATCATGTTATAGGCGCCTCTCAGCTTATAGGAGCGGACGACCTGAAGGTCTTCCCGCTTCAAATACACTTCACAACCATATTTGCGGGACAAATTATGATTGTACATGAGGGGAGTTCTGGTCGCCACATTTTTCAGGCGCTTTGCAGCTTCATGAAAATTAAGCCTCCCTGACCACGCAGGAAGGCTTCTATTTTTTTCATTTACCGAAACTGTATTTTTTATCTTCAACTCCTCATTCATCGTGCAACAAACTTTGTGTACTTATTTCTGATTTTCGGGTCGCAGGCTTCTTACCGTTTTACCTGCCTGCCATAATTCGCTTTCCCTAAGTTCTTTTAGTTCTTCTTCCAGTTTTTCCCTGTAATCTGTTTTGCTGTTACTATCAATAGACCTTTGAGATTCCTTTCCTGCTGCAACGCTTTCATACAATTCTTTAAAAACAGGTGCAGTTGCATCCCGGAATTTTTTCCACCAATCCAACGCGCCGCGTTGCGCTGTGGTAGAACAATTGGCATACATCCAGTCCATCCCATTTTCGGCAACCAATGGCATCAGCGATTGGGTGAGTTCTTCTACGGTTTCGTTGAAGGCTTCGGAAGGAGTATGGCCTTTATCGCGCAGCACCTGGTATTGCGCGGCAAAAATACCCTGGATAGCGCCCATTAAAGTTCCGCGTTCTCCTGTAAGGTCACTGAATACTTCTTTCTTAAAATCAGTTTCAAACAAATATCCGCTGCCTACTGCAATACCGAGCGCTACTACTCTTTCTTTCGCCTTACCGGTAGCATCCTGAAATATGGCATAGCTGCTGTTTAATCCACGCCCCTGCAAAAACATCCGGCGTAATGAAGTGCCCGAACCTTTGGGCGCCACTAAAAACACATCCACATCTTTAGGCGGTACAATACCTGTTTGTTCGTTAAAGGTGATGCCAAAACCGTGAGAGAAATATAAAGCCTTCCCCGGGGTTAGGTGTTTTTTAACGGTTGGCCACAATTCTATTTGCGCTGCATCGCTAAGCAGGTAACAAATAATGGTTCCGCGTTGTAACGCTTCTTCAATCTCGAACAACGATTCGCCGGGTACAAAACCGTCCTTTATTGCCTTATCCCATGTTTTTGAATTTTTACGTTGCCCAACAATAACGTTGATGCCATTGTCGCGCTGGTTTAAGGCCTGTCCAGGCCCCTGAACACCATAGCCGATAACAGCAATCGTTTCATTTTTTAATACTTCCTGGGCTTTGCTTAGTGGAAATTCCTCCCGTGTTACCACGTTTTCTTCCACACCGCCGAAATTTAATTTTGCCATGTTGTTAATTTGAAAATTTGATGTTTTGAAAATTTGAAAGTTGGTTCTCTATTGAAAAATTTTTTGATATAGCCATAGCATATCCCAGGTGCAAAGCTTCATGCGTTGCAACGAACGATATGGCATCCTGTATATTATTAAGCTGTACGCCAAAGTGGGTGGTAAAAGCCTGGTAATTTTCGAACTTATTGTCAGCAACATCATTTCGTAAGTCTTCTAATAATGAAAACAGGTATGTTTTCAATACCGCTATCTCATCGCTGCTGATAAAAGCCTCAGGCCGGGTACCTTTTTGGTATTTTTTGATGAAAGACGGGTCAATTAAAGGGGAAATGCCAGCCCTGAGGTAACAAAGATTTTGCTGACTCACTATGATATGCCCGAAATTCCAGGCAATATTATTATTAAAGCCGGCAGGAATTTCATTGAGCTCATCAATAGACAAACTATCGACCAGGTTCACAAAATTCTGCCTTGTAACATGTATAATATCAAGCTGCTTATTCATAAAAACTACATTGAAAATACCTCATCCTGTTTGTCGAGAAACTCATTCTCCACGATCTCATCGCCCGGCTTTGCTTCCTCAAACTCGGTAAGTTTTGCGTGAAATCCGCTGCTATCATTAATAATAGCAACCCTTGCGCTGCGTACAAATTCTATCAACCCTAGTGGACCCAGCACAGCAATCAGGTTATTAATTTCTTCACGGTGCCCCGAAGTTTCAAAAACCGTATAGTCTTTCCTGATCACTACTGCTCTTGCGCCAAATTCGCGCAACAGCCTTTCTACTTTTACATCCTCAATTACTTTGTCGGTAGATACCTTATACAAAGCCAGTTCCTGCCACACAATTTCATCATTGTTGTTATAATATGCCTTCAACACTTCGACCTGCTTTTCTATCTGGCGGATTAGTTTTTTCACCACTTCTTCCACTTCATGAATTACAATGGTAAAACGATGGATGCCTTCCACTTCAGAAGGAGAAGTGTTCAGGCTTTCGATGTTAATCTTACGTCTCGAAAATATAATGGCAATGCGGTTCAGCAAACCAATATGATTTTCGGTGTACACGGTAATGGTATATTCCTGTTTCATATATTTACCCTTTTGTTCTCCGGAAACTTTCTTTATTTAAATACAATGAATTAATCTTTTAGCTTTTGTAAAACCGGTTGTAACCGGGGTTATTACTTCAGCCTTATCTCACCAACGCCACAACCCTGGGGCACCATTGGAAATACATTGTTCTCTTTACCCACCATAATTTCGAGTAAATAGGATCCATTGTGCCTCAACATTTCGTCAAGCGTGTTTTTCAAATCTTCCCTGCGAGAGATGCTTTTACCCGCGATGCGGTAGGATTTCGCCAGCATTACAAAATCAGGGCTGGTAATATTTACAAATGAATACCTTTTATCGTTAAACAATTGCTGCCACTGGCGCACCATTCCCAAAAACTGGTTGTTAAGAATAATGATTTTTACATCCACGTCAAATTGCATGATCGTTCCCAGTTCCTGCAGTGTCATCTGAAAACCGCCGTCGCCAATAATGGCAACAACTGTACGTTGGGGTGCGCCAAATTTTGCCCCGATGGCCGCAGGTAACGCAAAACCCATTGTTCCCAATCCACCCGAGGTAACATTGCTTCTGCTCTTGTTAAATAAAGCATACCTGCAGGCTACCATCTGGTGCTGACCCACATCCGTTACAATAACGGCATCGCCCCCGGTGAGTTCGTTCAATACTTTTAGTACTTCCCCCATCGTCATCGTATCGCCAACAGGGTTCAGTTCATCATTAATAACAGTTTCGTCTTCCTCTTTTTGCTTATCCCTGAATTGCTGCAACCACCCGGGATATTCTTTTCGTTGCACCAATGCCGTTAACAAAGGCAGGGTTTCTTTACAATCGCCCCATACCGCTACTGTGGTTTGAACATTTTTATCTATTTCTGCCGGATCAATATCTAAGTGAATAACCTTGGCCTGTTTGGCATACTTATCCAGCCGCCCCGTAACGCGGTCGTCGAAACGCATACCTATAGCGATCAACACGTCGCATTCATTCGTTAACACGTTAGGCCCGTAATTGCCGTGCATACCCAACATGCCCACATTGAGCGGGTGGCTGGTGGGCAGGGCGCTCAACCCCAGTACCGTCCAGGCAGAAGGTATGCCCGACTTTTCAATAAATGCTCTGAATTCGTTTTCAGCCTTACCCAAAAGAACGCCCTGGCCAAAAATGACGAAAGGTTTTTCGGCTGCATTAATCAAGGCTGCTGCTTCTTTAATAAATTCCGGACGAACAATAGGTTTCGGGCGGTAGCTTCTAACATGGTTGCAGGGCACATAACCCGGGTAATTAAATTTTTGAACCTGCGCATTTTTAGTAATGTCTATCAACACAGGTCCCGGTCTTCCGGTGCGCGCAATATAGAATGCCTTTGCCATTATGCCGGGAATTTCGTTGGCATCGGTTACCTGGTAATTCCATTTGGTTACCGGCGCTGTAATATTAATGACATCTGTTTCCTGGAAAGCATCCGTGCCCAGTAAATGGGCAAAAACCTGTCCGGTAATACATACCAGGGGAGTGCTGTCAATCTGCGCATCGGCTAGACCTGTTACCAGGTTAGTAGCGCCCGGCCCACTGGTAGCAAATACTACGCCCACCTCGCCCGAGGTTCGTGCATATCCCTGAGCTGCATGTATGCCGCCCTGTTCATGGCGAACGAGAATATGGTTTAAAGTGTCTTTATAATCATATAATGCGTCGTATATCGGCATAATGGCGCCGCCCGGATAGCCAAAAAAATCGGTTACCCCTTCGGCCATCAACGCTTCCAATACAGCCTGCGAGCCACTAATTTCCGCACCTGCCTTATACTTTGGAGTGTGTACGGCACGGGACTTATTCTTCATCGCCGTTTTTTTACTTTTTTCAACTAACAATGTATCACTCATACAATTTGTTTTATGGTATCATTCTTTTAAAATCCGGTAAACGGAAAAAACATTTTCCAGCGCTACCATTTTGATCATTCATCGGTTACGCACCCTTCGCTGGCATCTCTTACACAGACCGCATATTTATATAAAACCCCCTTGTCGGCTTTTAATGCTGGTCTTTGCCATACCGCTTTGCGGCGTTCAATTTCAGTTGTGTCTACTTTCAACGTCAGTGTATTTTTTGTAGCGTCAATTTCTATGATATCATCGTCGTTCACCAGCCCTATCAGTCCGCCAACATGAGCTTCGGGAGTAATATGTCCGACGACAAATCCATGCGTGCCTCCACTAAACCTTCCATCGGTAATTAAAGCAACAGACTTACCTAAACCGGCTCCGATGATAGCGCCTGTTGGCTTCAGCATTTCTGGCATGCCTGGCGCGCCTTTGGGTCCAATATTTCTAATCACTACCACATCACCCGCGTGCACCCTTCCGGACTGAATGCCGTTTATTAAATCATGTTCGCCTTCAAACACTCTTGCCGTGCCCTCAAACCGCTCGCCTTCCTTACCGCTTATTTTCGCAACACTGCCGCCTTCCGCAAGGTTGCCATAGAGTATTTGCAAATGGCCGGTTGCTTTCAATGGTCGCTCCAATGGATAAATAATATCCTGCTTTTCAAAATCCAGGTCGGGCGCTTCAGCAAGGTTTTCAGAAACTGTTTTACCCGTAACCGTTATACAATCGCCATGCAGCAATCCTTTACCCAACAAATATTTCATTACGGCAGGAACCCCGCCAAACTGGTGCAGGTCTTCCATCAGGTATTTGCCACTTGGCTTAAAATCCGCCAGAACAGGAATTTTATCGCTGATTTTTTGAAAATCATCCTGCGTTAAAGCAACACCTACACTTTTTGCGATAGCAATCAAATGGAGTACAGCATTGGTACTTCCACCAAGCACCATAATTACGGTAATCGCATTTTCAAATGCCTTCCGGGTCATGATGTCTTTTGGCTTGATATCTTTTTCCAGCAACACTTTTATGGCTTTGCCAACTGCTGCACATTCCTTTTGCTTATCGTCGCTCAACGCAGGGTTTGAAGAAGAATAAGGCAGGCTCATACCCATCGCCTCAATGGCGCTTGCCATGGTGTTAGCTGTGTACATACCACCACAGGCGCCTGCGCCCGGACAAGCATTTCTAACGATCCCTTTAAAATCCGCTTCATCCAGGTTGCCGGCAATCTTTTGTCCTAACGCCTCAAATGCCGATACTATATTCAAGTCCTGCCCTTTATAATGGCCCGGCGCAATAGTTCCTCCATATAACATAATAGCCGGACGATTCAACCTACCCATCGCCATTACCGAACCCGGCATATTTTTATCGCAACCCGGAATAGCAATCAATCCATCATAATATTGCGCCCCGGCATTGGCTTCAATGCTGTCAGCAATAATATCGCGGCTCACCAGGCTATACCGCATGCCGTCGGTGCCCATGCTAATGCCATCGCTTACGCCAATGGTATAAAATCGCAAACCCATCAATCCATCTACTTTATTCACACTTTCCTTCACCACGGTTGCCAAATCATTCAAATGCATATTGCAGGGATTTCCATCCCAACCCATACTTACAATCCCAACCTGCGCTTTATTAAAGTCTTCTTCCGTAAATCCAATTGCATAATACATGGCCTGTGCTGCGGGCTGTGTTACATCCTGTGTAAGCGTTTTTGAATATTTATTGAGTTCTGCCATATGTTTTTTATATAGTGATCGTTCTGTAATGCTTATGATCGTTCCTTGCGTCGCACACTTCAGGTTCCAGTAATCCTGTTCACCAAATCAACAGTTGAAGCGCCATGCGCCCGGTTACACCAGGGTTGCTTCGTTGCTTTTTTCAGTCTCGCCCCGCTCTTTTACTACGTTTTCTATTACAAGGTTTTTATATGCCGCCTGAATTAAGCTGCCCAACGACGCGTTCCAACTCTTTTTAAACTTTATACCATCCAGGCTTTCCCAGCCAATTATTTCAGCGGCTGTGCCGCAGTAAAAAGCAGCGTCCGCATTTACTAATTCATCTCTCTTAAATAATTTTTGTTCCACCGCTATACCCAGTTCATTACATATTTCCAAAACAGTAGCCCTGGTTATACCGGGTAAAATATTCCCCGGCGGCGGTGTAAAAAGTTTTCCGTCTTTTTCAAAAAACATATTAGCGCCCGGGCCCTCGGCTATGTGATCATTCATGTCTGTTAACAGCGCTTCGTCATACCCGCTGGCTTTAGCTTCCTGGCTGGCAAGTATGGAATTCACATAATGACCGGCGGCCTTGGCCTCTATTTTAAATCCTTTGGGGTTAGGCCTTTGAAAAGATGAAGTCATCACTCTTAATAATTTATCCCCCAGAAAGGGCGCCATTTCCCAGGCTTCAATTACAAGGAACGATTCGGTGTTCACCACAAAACTCATATTGGCCGGCGCATACACCACCGGGCGTATATAAGCATCCCCGATGTTGTTTTGCCTGAGTACTTCGTACGTAGCAACAATTAAATCTTCCGTATTCCAGGTATACGGCAGATTTACCGCCAGGGCGGAATTTTTCAAGCGGTCAAAATGTTCAGCGGCTTTAAAAATTTTTGTTTCGCCATGTATGTTCCTGTAGGAACGTATTCCCTCAAACACCGAATAACCATAGTGCAGCGACTGGCTGTAAAAATCCATTTTCGCATCCGCCGCTTTCACAAATGCTCCATTCAAAAAAATTACCGTCGATTCATTATAATAAGAAGCCATATTCTTGATTTAAGATGACAGGAAATATTATTCCGGTAACCGCATAAAAAAACCCGCCTTGTGAGGCGGGCTATATTGTATGTTTTGATAGTCGTTTTAAATACATATACCACCGCCTTGCATTGCAGGAATAATAATGACCACCACGAGCATACTTATGGCGTTGATGAAATTATATTTCCTGTTTGTTAACATCGATAGTAAAGTTGAATGCGAAGATACTGCACGATGTTAAATAAAAAAAGAACTTTTTGTTAGCCGGCCATCAGCGGTTAGCTTTCAGTATGCAGCAATATGCAGGAAAAACGCATAGTGCATTACCGGCAAGCATACCCTATATAATCGTTGAGTTTCTCAATTCTACCTTTGTTTCATGAGCCTCTCCGGGCACTTTATTGCTAACATATTCGCTGATCAGTTCACCGATGGTGGAAGTCAGATAAAAATTAACCGGATCTATATCTTTGGTTACAAAGTTGTGTTTTAACGTCCAGTCAACCGCTTCTCTAACCAATGTGGCTTCAGCATTTAAACCCAGGTGATCGAGCAACATCGCGGCGGACAAAATCGAGCCTAAGGGGTTCGCAATGTCTTTTCCGGCGGCTTGCGGATAAGAGCCATGGATAGGCTCAAATAAAGCCACACCATTTCCAACAGACGCTGAAGGCAATAACCCAAGCGACCCTGCCAGTACACTTGCTTCATCGCTGATGATATCTCCAAACATATTCTCCGTAAGAATCACATCAAACTGCCTGGGGTTAATCATAACCTGCATAGCGGCATTATCAACGAACATATAATCTACTGTCACATCACCATATTCCGCTGCCAATTCCTGCACTACTTTCCGCCATAACCTGGAAGTTTCCAAAACATTGGCTTTATCAACCAATGTTAGCTTTTTGCGCCGTAGCTGCGCTTGTTTAAAAGCGAGATGGGCAATGCGTTCAATTTCGGATCGGTTATATATACATTCGTCGGATGCCTGGGTTTGGTCTTCATTCAATTCTTTCTTACCAAAATAAATGCCGCCGGTGAGCTCGCGAAAAATAACAAAATCAACTGACTCCAGGTACTTTGCCTTTAACGGCGACAAATGCTGTAAAGAAGGGTAAGTAGTTACAGGCCGGATATTAGCGAATAGCTGCAAAGATTTTCTGAGCTTCAATAACCCTTGCTCGGGACGCACTTTAGCAGCCGGATCATTATCATATTTCGGATGCCCTATCGCCCCTAATAAAACAGCATCACTGCCCAGGCAAACTTCTATTGTTTCATCCGGTAAGGGACTACCTGTTTTATCAATAGCATCTGCCCCCATCAGGCAGTAGGTGTATTCAAACTCGTGGGAGAATGTTTTAGCAACGGCATCCAGTACCTGTATAGATTGCTGCGTTACCTCCGGTCCAATACCATCTCCAAAAATGACCGCTATATTTTTTTTCATACCGTTTAATTCAGGGGTACGGAAGATTGCATTTTAGTGCATCTGCCGGGAAAGAGAATTGAACTTTTGCCGATCCTTCCTTTTAAGGAAGCGTGGCGCCGAAACGCCACGCCAATCAGAGTGCTTAACGCATCATGAGAAAACATCTGCTTATTATGCAATTGCTACTTCCGGATGATTGTTGGCTGCCAATTCCTTCAAATCTTCATCTTCAATTTCCTTTTTTAAATCGGCAACTTTAAGGAAAGCCTGGTACAGTAAATCAATATCATTACGATTAAAATTGTACCCGAGCTTTTGAAAACGGTGTGCCAGTGCCGACCGCCCGCTCCTGGCTGTTAAAACAATTTTTGAGCTGTCGGCTCCCACTTCTTCAGGGCGTATTATCTCGTAGTTTTCAGCATTCTTTAAAAACCCGTCCTGGTGTATGCCCGACGAATGCGCAAAAGCATTGCTGCCTACGATCGCTTTATTGGGCTGAACAGGCATGCGCATGGTATCGGCTACCAGGCGGCTCATGGGATTTAATTTTTCGGTAACAACATTGGTATATAAACCCAACGATTCGTGCTGCTTTATTATCATAACCACTTCTTCAAGCGAGGTATTTCCCGCTCTTTCCCCCAACCCGTTAATGGTACATTCTATCTGTCTTGCACCGCTCATTACGCCGGCAATTGAATTGGCTGTTGCCAGTCCTAAATCATTATGACAGTGACAGGAAAGAATCGCTTTATCCACATTCGGAACATTGTTCATCAAATACGCGATCTTTTCGCCGTACTGGTGGGGCAGGCAATAACCCGTAGTATCGGGAATATTCACCACCGTAGCGCCGGCATCAATCACCGCTTCCACTATCCTTGCCAGAAACTCCAGGTTGGCGCGTCCTGAATCTTCGCCATAAAACTCCACATCATCCACAAAGTTTTTTGCAAACCGCACCGCTTCTACAGCCCTGGCTAAAATATCGTCTCTATTAGAATTAAACTTGGTAGCAATATGCAGATCGGAAACGCCTATGCCTGTATGTATACGTGGGCGCTTTGCGCCTTTTAATGCCTCGGCTGCTACTTCAATATCCTTTTTTATGGCACGGGTTAAGCCGCAAACCGTGGCATTTTTTATAACCGCCGCAATATTTTTAACCGATTCAAAATCGCCGGGACTCGAAACAGGAAACCCTGCTTCAATAATATCAACCCCCAGGTCTTCCAGTGCAAGCGCCAGCTCAATCTTTTCCCTGGCATTTAACTTGCAACCCGGAACCTGCTCGCCGTCACGCAGCGTAGTGTCAAAAATATAAATCTTGTTTTGCGACATAGATGGATTTTAGCGGATCTGTTTCAGACTATCATAACAGGCAATTGCCCATTATCGAATGTTTATTAAAATTCGGATATTTGCGATCCTTTTGCGAATGTACCCGATCACAACAACGGAATAAAAACAAATTAAACATTATATTACGCTGCGCAAGCAGGCTTTTTCTTGTTTAAATCATTGATGATCAATGGTATTAAAGAAATTTGATTACGATGCCCAAACGATCCACAGACGAACTATTTCAGTTGGTAAAATCGCTCGAGAAGGCCGAAAAACGAAATTTTAAGCTTTTTGTACAGCGAAACATTGCAACGCCCGACATGAAGACGGTTCAATTGTTTGACGCATTGGACAAACTGGAGGATTACGATGAAGAATCGCTCCTAAAACGCAATCCCGATCTTAAAAAGCAGCAGCTCTCCAATCTGAAATCGCATCTTTACCGCCAGATTTTAGCCAGCCTCCGCGTATTAAAAGACGAAGACAATATCCAGCTTCAACTGCAGGAACTTATGGATTATTCCCGCATCCTTTACGATAAGGGGCTTTACCTGCAAAGCCTTAAAACCCTGGACCGGGTTAAGCACGATGCACGCGAACAGCACCAGCTCACCTACCTGCTGCAGGCGCTGATTTTTGAAAAGAAGATAGAGGCGTTATATATCACCCGGAGCATGGAAAACAGGGCGGAAACATTGGCCAACGAGGTGGAAGAAGCAGGAGATCAGTTGAATATGATGAACAAATTATCCAATCTTTCTTTGCAATTGTACAGTTGGTATATTAACCTCGGGCATGCCCGCGATAATAAAGACAGGATTGCGATTAAAGCTTTTTTTGAATCCAACCTTCCCAAGTTGGCCGGCCAGTATAAAGGATTTTATGAACGGCACTACCTCTACGAAAGCTATTGCTGGTACGGATTTATTTTGCAGGATTTGCTGATGTACTACCGCTATTGCCAGAAATGGGTAGATGCTTTTGAACAGGAGCCCCTCATGCAGAAGGTAGACACTCCTTTATACATTAAGGGACTACACAATTTACTCAATGCTCATTTTGTGTTGCAGAACTACGATAAGTTTAATATGGCGCTGGACAAGTTTGAGCATTTTTATCATTCAAAACAAGCCAACAGCAACGACAACAACCGGGTACAATCATTCATATACCTGTACACTGCCAAACTTAATAAGCACTTCCTTGAAGGGAGCTTTACGGCCGGTTTAACTGTCATCCCCGAAATTGAAGAAAAGATTATCGAGTTCAGGTTGAAGATGGACCGTCATCGCGTGCTGGTATTCTACTATAAAATTGCCTGCCTGTATTTTGGCAGTGGCCATAATGAAAAATCGATTGAATATCTTAATCGCATCATTAACTGGAAAGTAGACCTCCGCACCGACCTGCAATGCTATTCGCGGTTGCTGCATTTGATTGCGCATTACGAACTGGGCAACTACGATTTACTGGAATACCTGGTAAAGTCGGTATACCGCTTTATGGCCAAAATGCAAAACCTGAGCGTGGTAGAAGAAGAAATTTTTCGCTTTTTGAAAAAGTCATTTCACCTCGACAAAAAGCAGGTAAGAGTTGCTTTTATTGCATTGAAGGGCAAGCTGGAAAAATACAAGGACAACCCTATCGAAAACCGCTCCTTCATGTATTTGGATATTATTTCATGGCTGGAAAGTAAAATCAAAAATGTGCCCGTACAACAGATCATGCATGAGAAATATAAAGCCGCAATGGAGGCTAGAAAAAGGTGAGGGAAGCAGATGCACGTTGCGGCAAGTCCGAAAACAGGAAATTCGGACTTCTGATACTTAAATGCATTGAAGGGCCACTGCCAAATCCGCTTTGTACTGGCGCAGGTTGAGCAGCATTGCTTTGTGCATAGTTATACCTGCTGCCTTGTTGGTATTCGCTATTCCATGGGTTTGATTTTGCTGCATTGCTAAAAAGCTACAGTGAGTGGCCGTGAGCCTTCAGCTATGAGCTGTGAGCTTTCAGCTATGAGTATAAGGAGTAAGGTATAAGGATTGTGAAGCTTGTGTACTTAGCTGTAGTGCTACTATTGTGCTTCTGTTGCGTCGCACTCTTCT
>CAYMKT010000003.1:0-10106 GCA_964391065.1 uncultured Terrimonas sp.
AGGAGTAATTTCATGTTTGTTGCTTAAATTCATTTGCAAGATAACAGAAAGTATTGTAATTCAATACTGCTTCGCCAAACACATCGAAGCAGTAGGTACACCATGTATCGCTACATTATTTGCATGACGAATACCAATGATTTTTTCGCTTGTCCGCCATTCCTTCTCAAAAATGGATAGGAGTAACGGCTTTTGAAGAGTATGTTAACAGTATGCTTAATTGTTAGATTGCGTTTTACGACATGCCGGTGCTGTATAAGCGGAGAACAATTCGAATCCTGCCTTTTTTCTACAATCCCGCCTCTGATTTGAACCTCAGAATTTCTTCTATCAGTGTTCTTTCATTGCTGAGCCGGGGCACTTTGTGCTGGCCGCCCAGTTTTCCCTTGCTTTTCAACCATTCGTTAAACAGGCCTTTGGGGAGGGTATGAACTATGGGTTCGCTTAAAGCGATACTTTTATAGCGCTTGGCTTCATAATCGCTGTTAACGCTTTGCAGCGCTTTATCCAAAAATGCGGTAAAAAGGCCGATATCGCCTGGCGCATTTTCAAATTCAATCAGCCACTCATGTGCGCCATTACTATCACTGCTGAAATAAAGCGGGGCGGCGGTATAATCATTCACCACAGCGCCCGTTTTTTCGCAGGCCAGCGAAATAGCCTTATCTGTATTGTCAATGATCACTTCTTCACCAAAAGCGTTGATGTAGTGTTTTAGTCTGCCACTCACCTTAATACGGAAAGGATAAAGTGTAGTAAATTGTATGGTATCACCCAACAGGTAGCGCCACAACCCTCCATTGGTGCTGATCACCAGCGCATAATTCCTGCCGGCTTCAACGCGGTTTAAACCAATGGTGCGGGGTTCCTTTTTGCCATATTCTTCAATGGGCATGAATTCCATAAACACACCATGATCAAGATACAAAAGCATTCCTTCATCATCCGGCTTGTCCTGTGCCGCAAAAAACCCTTCGCTGGCATTGTACGTGTCAATATAATAAATTTCCTTGCCCACCATTTTACGGAACTGCTCGCGGTAAGGTGTAAACGAAACTCCGCCATGTATATACAACTCAAGTGATGGCCAAACTTCCGCAATGCAGCTTTTGCCCGTAATCTCTAAAATTCTTTTAAATAATACCAATGTCCAGGTGGGTACGCCCGATATGGACGTAACATTTTCGGCAATAGTGGCAGCGGCTAATTTTTCAATCTTGGTTTCCCATTCATCCATCAGGGCAATAGAAAGTTCCGGGGTTCTGATCCATTGGCCCCACATCGGTGAATTTTGAAGGAGTACTGCACTCAGGTCGCCAAAATGTACCTCTTCATTTACCTGGTTAATGGTATGGCTGCCCCCAATCACCAATCCCTTGCCCGTTAGCAGGTCCGATTCGGGGTTGAAGTTATAGTACATGGTAAGCGTATCCTTGGCGCCCTTATAGTGACAGTCTTCCAGGCTCTCTTCGCTGATGGGAATGAATTTGCTTTTGTCGCTGGTGGTACCACTGCTCTTGGCAAACCACCGGATAGGGGTATTCCATAAAATATTTTCCTCCCCTTTCATCATCCTTTGTATATAGGGTTTCAGGTCGTCGTATTCATGTATGGGGACCGCCTTTTTAAAATCGCGGGTGGAAAATAGAGACGAAAAGTTGTATTTGCGGCCAAACTCGGTATACTGTGCGGAGGTAACCAGGTCCTGCAATACTTCGCGCTGCGAAGCTACCGGATGCTGCACCCAGGCTTCAATACGCCATAATCGCATCCGTGCGAGTTGTGATATGGTAGTGCTTAATATTCCCATCGAATGTTGGCAAAATAAAGCATTTACGATAAATGCAGGGCGACAATTTAAGACAGGTGACAACACCTCAGTAATTAAAATGAGTAGCAGGGTATAAATAATGAGCAGTTCTGCGACGGTCAGGTAGTGCTTCCCGGGTATGATTGATCCTACAATATGGGTTGATCTTTTGGCCTCAGGGCTTTCATCGCTTCATCGTGGAGGTAGTCTTTTCTTTTTAATTCAAAGTTTCGGCCAAGATAAAGGCGCTTTACCTGTTCATCTTCGGCCAATTCTTCTGCCGTGCCGTGCTTAAATATCTTTCCGTCGATCAGCAGGTAAGCCCTGTCGCAAATAGAGAGCGTTTCATTCACATTATGGTCGGTAATCAGAATACCAATGTTTTTATATTTTAGCCGGGCTACCACTGCCTGTATATCTTCCACTGCAATGGGGTCCACACCGGCAAAGGGTTCATCTAATAAAATAAACTTGGGGTCAACCGCCAGGGCGCGGGCGATTTCTGTTCTGCGCCGCTCACCCCCGCTCAAAGAATCGCCATTGTTCTTACGCACATGATGCAAATGAAACTCATCCAACAGCGCCTCCAGCTTATCCTTTTGCTCCGCTTTACTTAATTTGGTTATTTCCAGCACAGCGGAAATATTGTCTTCCACGCTCAATTTCCGGAATACCGATGCTTCCTGCGGGAGGTAGCCGATGCCTTTTTGTGCCCTTTTATACATAGGGAGCTTGGTAATATTCTGGTCTTCCAGGAACACTTCTCCTTCATCAGGTTTTATGAGCCCAACCACCATGTAAAAAGTAGTGGTTTTGCCGGCGCCATTGGGACCCAAAAGTCCAACGATTTCTCCCTGGCTTACCTCCACCGATACATGGTTTACCACGGTACGGCTGCCATACTGCTTTACTAAATTACTGGTGTGTATTGTTAAATTCAAAATGGAGCTGATTTCGGCAAAAATACAGGATTGAACCATTCATAACACGCAGGGAAAATACTTTAACAGCTATTTGAAAGCATCGGTTGCTATGGGTACATCCTGTTTTTGATATGCCCCGTTTGAACTATGTTTGCACATTATTTGAAAAAGCACAGTTGGAATAATGAAAGTAACGGAGCACCTGCAGCAGGCTAAGGGAACCTTGATCTCTTTTGAAATATTGCCGCCATTAAAAGGTAAAACGATCAATTCTATTTATGATCACCTGGATCCGTTGATGGAATTCAAACCTTCCTTTATCAATGTAACCTATCACCGGGCGGAACATATATTCAAAAAAAGGGCAGATAGCAGCTTTGAAAAAGTGGAGATCCGGAAGCGGCCGGGTACAGTTGGCATTTGCGCTGCCATTATGAATCATTATAAAATTGACGCGGTTCCGCACCTGATCTGCGGAGGCTTCACCATTCGCGAAACAGAAGACGCACTAATCGACCTTTATTTTCTGGGGATTGACAACGTGCTGATATTGCGCGGAGATGCTGCCAAAAACGAAACCTCCTTTGAGCCGGAACCCGAAGGTCATCGCTACGCCATAGACCTGCTGAAGCAAACCGTTAATCTTAACAATGGCATTTACCTGGAGGATGATATCCGAAATGGATTTCGTACCAATTTTTGCATGGGAGTGGCCGGTTATCCCGAAAAACATTTTGAATCGCCCAACCTTGCCATGGATTTACGGTATGTAAAGGCCAAAGTGGATGCAGGGGCCGAGTACATTGTTACCCAAATGTTTTTTGACAATCAAAAGTATTTCGACTTTGTGAAAAACTGTCGCGATATTGGCATCACTGTTCCTATTATTCCGGGATTGAAACCTATTTCATCCAAAAAACAATTGAGCGTTATACCCCGTACTTTTAATGTGGACATACCCACCGACCTGAGTAATGAAATATTACAATGCAAAACAGATGAAGATGTGGAACTGGTGGGAACCGAATGGCTCAAGCAACAATCTATCGAATTAAAAAAAGCGGGTATTCCTATACTACATTACTACACATTGGGTAAACCCCGCATTATACAGAATGTAGTAAAAGAAATTGTATAGGCTTCACCATCAGTTTACCATGCTTTGAAATACCGGTTCATTTATTTTCACCGGGTATTTCTTTTTTAAAACGGCGAGCCATTTCTCTTCCAGCACTACCTGGTAGTCATTGATTACAAAGCCTTTCGCTTCTTCAAAATGCTTTGGGGCAGGCTCCGGGTAAATCTTTAGTATATATACAAAATTGGTGGAGCCATTGTAGTTATCGGTTATGGGGGCTGTTACCTGTCCAGGTTGCATATTTTCATTGCCGCCCGGAATCTGGGTTAATTCGAACCGGGCCGAATCGGCGATAATATTTCCTGAAGAACTTTCTCCCAGCGTCTTCCATTTTTTTACGTAGTTGTCAATATCGCGTATTACTTCATCAGCCGTTTTGCGGTCGGCTGCGGTGAAGAAGATGGCATTTGCACTGGGTCCCCAGGTATATTTTTCCTTATGCTGATCGTAGTATTGCTGCAGGCCCTTTTTGTCGTGGGCAGCTTTATTCCAAACCTCCTGCTCCATGATCTCAAATAGCTGGTTTCCTTCCGAAAATTCGGTTAATTGGTTTTTAAACGCATTGTTATAATCTTCGAGATGATTGCGGTAATATTCTTTCGATGATTGCGAAACGAAATCCTTCATAATAGCAGGATAAACAGATGGAGAAAAATCACTGTAGTTTTGTCTTTGGGTTTGAACATAATTGAGCCAATCTCTAAGTGTTTTATTTTCTTTTGCAAATGAAAACAGGATGGTTTGGTTTGTTACACCTTTCGGGAAAGAAAAATTTCCGTTCACGATGAACTGGTCTGTAATTTGCCACAGCCGTTCGTCGGGAAATTGCTTTTTATACCCTATGCGCTGCTCAATTTGGTCTGTAAATTTTTCGTTGGCAATGGCAACCCGGCTATCCTGTAAAACGGTTTCTTTAAAAAGGTTTTCGGCTTGCGTACTGTCTTTGCTTACCGGTATTCGTTTTATCCGCTTCACAATATGGACACCATAGGCCGTTTCAAAAGGAGTCGAAATATCTCCATCTTTTTGTAAGGCAAATGCAGCATTTTCAAATATTGCATCATAGCGGCCCACACCAAAATCGGGCATTAAACCACCAGTGGTATAGGCGTTTCTATCTGAGCTGAACTGTTTTGCGAGCGTTTCAAAATCCGCTCCTCTTTGCAATACATGGTATAGTGAATCGGCCAGTTTTTTTTGTTCCTCCTTTTCTTTGCCGGTAGCCGGTGAGGCATAGGCCAATAAAATCTGCGCTGCCCGTATTTTGCCCACGGCAGGCCGTTCGGCGGTTTTTTTGATGATATGATATCCCACACTGCTCTTAATGGGCTCCGAAAAAGCGCCGTTAGGTAAAGTATATGCAACAGATTCCAATGTATAAGGCAAGGAAAAAACAGTAATAAATCCCAGGTCGCCTTTGTTGTTTTTTACGGAAGGGTCAAGTGAATATTGTTGGGCAGTGGCGTCAAAATCATTGCCACGCTTTAACGCATTGCAGGCTTGTTGAATATTTTGCCAGGCATCCGTTGTATCTGCTGCACTATTAATCGCGTAGTTGGAGGGATCCTGCAAGTAACTTTCTTCAAAAGGAATGAATATATGCGAGATACGGATATCTTTCTGGCTGCGTTGAAATGCCTCTTTCACCAACTCGTTTACGACCTGGTCATCTATGAGGTAATCTTTTTCCATTTGCCTGCGGAAATTGAGCAAATCATTTTGCTGGGCTGCGAGGGTATCTATTTTTCGATCTTTAGCGGCCTGCACTTTTAATTTAAAACCGATATACAGGTTAAGATAATCCCGCATAGCCTGTTCGGTGGTATCGCCATTACTATTTTTGCTGAACGCCCTTAAAAATTCTTCTTTCTCCACTTTATGGCGCCCATAACTGAATAGCGTTTGCGCGGACAGGAATTGGTACATTAAAAGTAAGACTGCAAAAAATGGTATCTTTTTCATAAAGGATGTATATCCCGGATATGTGGCGATGTTTACAAACCATACCTTGATCCGCCGTTAAAACTGTTGCCTGCCTGATCATTTCCAGATATTCTCATTGGTTATTGCTTCATTTTCACCTGCAGCAAGTCATCCATTTGCTCATAATTCAATTTTTTGGCAATAATATTTTTCTCCTTGTCGAGCAGGTATAAAACCGGTGTTTGGTATACATCATACAATTGCTTGTAGCCCGGCTTACCAGCATTATATTCTGCGTCTTTTACAGCAGGCAGTTGGTATACATGCCACCAGCCATTCAGTTGATGCTCTTTTATAAAATTCAACCAGGCTTCTTTACCGCCATCTGTCATTACACCATATATCTTAACGCCCTGGGCTTTCCACTTATGCTGAAAAACAGAATCCAGTTTGGGTACTTCCGTTTGGCAATGACCACAGGTAGGGTCCCAAAAGCAAACAATAGTGTAAGGCGCTTTGATGCTGTACAACGGTGCGGGCTTGCCTGCTGTATCTACCATATTCATGTCGGCTGCTTTTTCGCCGATGAGATTGGCCATCACACTGTAAGCCCGGTCAAAAACAGCCTTCCTGTACGCATCATTCAACCAGTAATCCGCTTTGCCTGTAGCATAGTATCGCTCAAAAAGGTTAACGAATACCGCGTCCTGTCCCATATACGTGGGATTAATATATTTTTCGGTGAGTGTTGAAAGAATAAACTTAAACATCTCTTTATTATTGATGGACGCGTCCAAAATGTTGTTGGCAGCCTTGCTCAATGTGTCGGGATGTTGAATCAGCACGTTGTTAAAATACCGCTGTAGTTTGGGTTCAAAAACCGGGGTACGTACCAGGCGTTCATCTGTAAATGATACCCCATCCCAGTAGTGCTGTTTGTAATATTGGTAGGCAAAAGCAGAATCGTATTTACCTCCCGGCTGGTGAGCGGCATCAGGTACATTGGGCTCCTGCAGAATCGTAAAAATAGCGCTCAGCAGGTGTGCCGGATGCGCTTTGATGAATTGTTCACGGTATTGCTGCATTGCTTTGTTGATTGCCGCAATCTCTGACCGCAATTTAATGGAATCAGGATCCAACGGATTATCTTTCAATTTTTTCTGTAATGCAAAAACCGCTTTTCCTTTTTCCTGCGCCATTTTCTGGTAAGCCTGGAATAATTCGTTATCGGGCGAGTTAATGAAATGCGTTTTGGCAACGATATCAGAAGTGTCTGCGGTCACGCTAAAATGCTGCTGTTTGTCTATCAACATTTCAAACCAACCATTTTTTTGCGGGAAGATGACCATATATACGCCACCCAGCAGTTTCTCCTTTCCTGTAAAAACCGCCTCACTTTGGTTATTGAGCGGTACGGAATCAATAATATATTGTTTGGCGCCAAAATGATGTCCCAGGTAAAGGTAACCACTGGTGAATGGCTTAAGGGTTACATTTATCCGGTGACCATCCTGGGCGAAAACAAATGAGCTGAATAGTAATAATGGAATAAGTAGAAATCTCGTCTTCATAATGATGTGCCCTAATACGCGCAAATCTATCCAAAAAGTATATTGATATACGGTAATTAACGTACTATTTAGATTTTTGTTGAACGGTATACGAAGAAGTTTGCGGCAGGTTTGTCTGTGTTAAACAGCCAGCACAACACTCGCGGCTACGGCGTTTTGCCATAATATTAGCCTTCTTTTATTTTCAACCATGTAAAGGGTATACACAAGTTTTTTAGTTCTCCTGGTATTGGTTACATTATTTTAAGATATACTTGTAAATATTTCTAATTTCCATAAAACCTAAACGCTGTTATGAAGTGTTCTAAACTCCTTGTCTGCATTGCTTTAACATTGATGAAATGCTCCGCTCATGCGCAGCAAATTGATTTTTCCGGCGCAGTGATATGGGTAGGGGACGACAAAGCCGTATCCTTACAAAAGCCAGTGCAGGTATTGGTGGAAGAAGTTCAAAAGCGAACACAGTTGCAGCTTCGGGTTGCAGAGAAAATTCCGGAAGAAGGAGTTCAGCAAATTTATATCATTACGGACGAAAGGGAGTCTAAGCTGCCGAAAGCGCTGCGTGCGGCATTAAAGGCTGTTCCGGATCCCGGAAGTGAAGGATTTAGATTGCTTATAAGCAGGGAACAAAACGCATTGATCATATCGGCAAAGGATGCCCGAAGTGTGTTATATGGTGTTGGACGCTTGTTAAGAAAAGCTACCATGCGACCCGGACAGTTCATGGTACCCGATAATATGGCTTTGAGTACTGCGCCTAAATATCCAATAAGGGGCCATCAACTGGGGTATCGTCCAAAAACAAATTCCTATGATGCGTTTTCCGTAAAACAGTTTGATCAGTACATACGCGAGCTTGCATTGTTTGGCGCCAATAGTATAGAAATTTTACCTCCCCGCACAGATGATGACGATACCAGTGTGCACATGCAATTGTCATCTGCAAAAATGATCATTGAACAATCACGTATTTGTAAAGCATACGATCTCGATGTGTGGATGTGGTATCCAAATATGGGCCCTGATTACAGTAACCGTGATTCACTGAAAACTGAATTGCAGGAACGCCTTGAAGTATTTGCCTCTTTGCCTAAACTGGATCATGTGTTTGTTCCCGGAGGCGATCCGGGCGACCTGGAACCCGATGTGCTTTTTAGCTGGTTGGGTAAAGTGGCCATTGCGCTGCGGCAGTTTCATCCCAATGCCAAAATTTGGGTATCGCCGCAGGTTTTTCGGCCGAACCAAAAATGGTTTGATGACTTTTTTAAACACGTAAACTCCGGCTACCCCTGGTTTGGTGGCGTAGTGTTTGGCCCCTGGGTAAAAATCCCTTTACCGGAACTGCGGAAATTAGTAAATGCCGGTATTCCTATCCGGAGATACCCCGATATTACACATAGCTTGAGCAGTCAGTATCCTGTGCCCGACTGGGATATAGCGTATGCTATGACATTGGGAAGGGAATGCATCAATCCCCGGCCGCTGGATGAAAAGCATATTCAAAATGCATTGGCCTCTTATGCTTCCGGCAGCATCAGTTATTCGGAAGGCACTAACGATGATGTAAATAAATTTGTGTGGAGCGACCAGGATTGGGACCCCGCTACGCCCGTGCTGGAAACCCTTCGAGATTATACCCGGCTTTTTATGGGCGCCGATATTAGCGAAGCGGCAGCCCAGGGCATTATCGATCTCGAAAAAAATTTCAGGGGACCGCTGCTTACTAATTCAACAGTAGAGCAAACCCTCATGCAATGGCAACATTTGGAGCAAACCGCCACGCCTGACCTGCTTAAGAACTTCCGCTTCCAGATGTGTCTGTTACGTGCCTGTTACGATGCCTATGTGCAAAGGCGCCTGATTCATGCAAAGGCCCTGGAGGCAGAAGCAAAAGAAATACTGGAACGTGCTACCGCTGAAAATTCAGCACTGGCCATTCTGCAGGCAAGAATGGTATTGGATAAAACGGGGGAAGATGTTATGGGGGCAACTTTAAAAGAAAAATGCCTTGCGCTGGCAGATTCCCTGTTCAGTAGTATTGGCGCACAACTCACTATTGAAAAACATGGCGCTATGCCCGGGAGAGGAAATTTTATCGACAATATGGATATTCCGCTTAATGATGCTGCCTGGCTTTTAGACCAATTACAAGCATTTGAGCAGGTTGCAGACGATGGGGAAAGGCTGCGGCAAATTAAAGAAATGCTGCATCGTACTGATCCCGGGCCTGGTGGGTTTTACGATCATTTTGGTTCACCACAAAGCAAATACCGTATTATATCAGGTAAAACCTGGGCGGAGGATCCCGGCAGCCTTCAATCTCCAAGAATAAGTTTTGGGGTAGGAGTGATTGGCGAAGAATGGGTACACGAAGTGAGGTCGAAAGGCTTTTCCGGGCAAACTACACCCGGAGCGTGGATGAGCCAAATCAATACATTGTACGATACGCCGCTAAAGATCAGGTATGAAGACCTGGATACTTCGGCAACCTATAAAATGAAGGTTACGTATACGGGGCGTTTTCGTTCGAGACTTAAGCTGGTAGCAAATGATAATATCATCATTCACGATTTTATTCAAACTGGGGAGAAACCTGTTTACGAATTTGATATTCCGAAAGAAGCCACTTCAAACGGAAAGGTAATTTTTACGTGGACTTGCGGTGAAGGGCAAAGAGGTTCGCAGGTTTCGGAAGTTTGGTTGATGCGGAAATAAACAACCTTCCGAACCTCCGGGAAAAG
>CAYMKT010000003.1:10206-26380 GCA_964391065.1 uncultured Terrimonas sp.
GGGAAAAGGTTGAACGAAAGGAAATAAGTGGTAAAGGTTGGGAATGTTTTTGCCCAATCCCCTTATGTATTTACGATATAATCCATGATCAAATTTGCCCTTGCACCTGTTTCCCCTGTACTTGGGCATTTACCCTCGCCTCTTAATTCGCTTACAATGGTTTCCAGCAATGGTTGTTGTACATGGGGTGGATAGGGAATATCGTATTCCTGTGTGCCTTCAGCGGTTTCCACCAGTATCTTACTGCTTTCAAAAAAAGAAAAGGTAATTCTGCCTTTTGAGCCAATGATCTGGCTTCTGTCGATGCGTTGTTCTTTATTGATCGTGTAGCACCAACTGCCAACACCCAGTATGCCCGATTTAAATTCGAAATTGGCCACTACTATATCATCGGCTTTGTACATACCTGCCTGGTTGCGCGATATGCCTTTAGCCATTTTTACCGGGCCGAACGCATACTCCAAAAAATCAAACTGGTGCGATGCGAGATCATGAAAATGTCCGCCGCCCGAAATTTCAGGAAATACCCGCCAGCGCGGTTGTGGGTTTTTGCCAACTTCTTCATCGTAAGGTTGCCAATGCAGGGTAATATTGATACAACGCATATCGCCGATCACTTTCTCATCAATGAGCTTTTTTAAGGTTACAAAATAGGGTAGCGTTCTGCGGTAGTATGCTATAAACACCGGCACACCGGTTTCGCGACTAATGCGGTTAATCGCTTCACACTCACTGGCATTTCTCGCCATGGGCTTTTCTATATACACCGGCTTTCCCGCCATCATGGCTTTGGCGGCATATTCAAGATGCACATCGGGCGGAGTGGCGATATAGATGGCGTTTACCTCCGGATCATTAATCAGGTCATCTACATTATCGTACCAGCCGGGAACCGCATGTCTTTCGGCATAATCTTTAGCTTTCTCAGCATTTCGGGCCATGACCGCTATTAATTTTGAATGCGGTACTTTATTAATGGCGGGCGCACCACTCTTTTTTTCTGTTACATTTCCACAGCCTATCATACCCCACTGTATGTCTTTCATTGGATTGAATACTTTTGATTTATTGATTTAGATAACGGGTGTAATGTCTTTTGTTTCTTCCGCCTTGTTATCTCCCGTTGACGCTTTGATAATGCGGATATCATGATTTAGCTTTTGACTAAATAATGCAATATCGGAACTGTGTATTATAATGTCTGCTCCTTCTTTTATCCATTGAATTTGCCTTTCGGGCTCAAGCGAAAAATGAATTCCGATGGAAAGCCCTTTTTGTCTTGTAGTGTGAATAATATATTTAACCGCTTTTTCGAAATCGGGGTGGTTGTATTGTTCGGGAAGACCGAGACTTATCGACAAATCGTGAGGGCCAATAAATACGGCATCCAGTCCAGGCACACTCAGCAATTCATCCAGCTTTTCCATGGCAGGTACACTTTCAATATTCGCTATGCAAATGTTACCGTTGTTGTAGTTGCTGAGAAATGTTTTCATATCAGCAGATATTTTTTGCTCGCCCGCCATCACTTTCTGCAATACCTCTCCTTTTAACGGCCGGAACTTTGTTGCGCCAACCAAATCCCTGATTTGTTCTACCGATTCGAGATAAGGCGCAATAACGCCTTTGGCGCCGGCATCAATGCACTGGCATGCAAGATAAGGGTCGGGCGCCGGGATACGCACAATGGGAGTTATACCATAAGCCATCATTACCTGGCACATATGCGCCATATCGGCGCGGTTTAACGCGATATGTTCGGTATCAATAAAGGCAAAATCTAGTCCGGCCTTTTTAAAGATCATTGGCCAACCCGGAGAGACAGATGTGAAACAGGTTCCGTATACTTTTTGACCCTGTTTTAGTTTTTGTAATAAACCTGATGTATTTGTTTCGCTCATGGCTTTATCTGAAAAATTGAATAAGAGGAGTCATTCGTTTTGAATGACCATTAAGCTACGTTTTTTATTTTGTTATTTTAGCCGGATCAACTACAACATATTTTATCGATTTTTTCTTTTGTTCAGGGTGGTACGAATAAGTCATATGCAGGAGTCCATCCGGAGCCTGTATAAGGGATGGATAAGAATAGCCGCCCTCGTCTTTAGGATGGTCTTCCACTTTTGTTTTCCATTTCCACGTTTTTCCTTCATCATCGGAAAGATATAAGCTCAGTATATATCTGCCATCATCAATATCGTTTCCCAAAAAAGCCCATTTCCCATCTTTTAAAACACAAAGCTCTACACTGGCGGTATTGGGAATATCTGTTTTTATGGCTGCACTCCAGCTTTCTCCATTGTTTTTCGATTCGCTGGTTTGCACACGGGTAGGTTCATCGCCACTGTCACGCATAAACGCCACAATTGTTCCGTCTTTCTTTTGTGCCAATGCGGGTTGTATCGGCCCCCTGCCTACAATCGGCAAGCCGGGCCTCCAGGTTTCGCCATCATCGTCGGATATGGCGGTCATAGAAAAATTATAGCCATCAGAATAAAGTGGAAGTACGATCCTGCCCTGTGCTGTAATTAATGGCTTTATCCTGGTCATCCAGCCAATGCTGCGTTTTTTTTCATCCTTACTGGCTGCTACAATTAATTTGTCATAATCAGGTGCATATGCGGCCCATCCGTGCCCGGTAGCTGGCAAATCTTTCAAACGGGAGTTTACTTCCTGCGCAAATTCGTCACCAGGTTTTAGTAAAATATTATCCTGCCAGTTCCATACCGGGGCACCATTGTTCAAATAGCTTTCCGATGTTTTATATCGCAAAATGGAAAACTCCCATTGGTTGGCCTGCACCGCAATCCATACTAAGAATAATTTTTTGGTTTTATTAACAAATAAAACCGGGTTGCAATCGGGAATACCAGGCGTATCGGCCAAGAGAAAAGGTTCACTCCATTTCGTGGATCCCTTTCTCAGTCTTGCCCCCATAATCTTTACATCATCGGCGGTTCTTTCACCGCTGCCATAAAACCATGCCGCCAAATAATCGCCATTAGGCAGTGCAACCAGGCTGCTGCCATGTACATGTTTTTCCTGCAAAGGGAAAATGATCATGGATTCCACCACAGGCGATTGGCCCTGAGCGGAGGATATGGTAACGAGGACGATAAGAAGTATAATTATTTTTTTCATGCGTATATATGCTGTTGGCAGGTTACGGTATAGAGCATATATTGATTAACGCATACTCAAAAGTGCCCCGGATGTACATCTTCTCAAAAATGGAGTACCCTGCAGCGCGATGAAAATAAAGCAGGACGGCGCAGACGATGGTCGGTTCATTCAGGCTATTGCGGTTCGCTGAAAATCCGCAACCTGCTTTTGAGCATCCCAACCTCTTCCTGTAAGTTTTTTACTTTTGAGAGCAGGTTAGCGATTACATCTATACCCTCCATATTGATATTCAGATCGTAATGCAGGCGGATAAACTTTTCCAATTCGTGCAACTGCTCAATATGAAGGAATGGCTTTTCCTCAACGGTAATAATTTCAATCAGCCCATACTCGCTGAGCGCTTGTATAAAGGAGATTTCAATATTGTACTGCATGCAGCATTCTTCCTGGGTAATGAGTTCTTCTTTTATAGGCATAAACAAATAGATTAAGATTGAGATAATTCCCTGAATAAAGCTTTTTGTTTTTCCGACAGTCCGGTGGGTACTTTTATGTTCCAGGTAACGATGAGGTCGCCGAATTGATTTTCTTTTTTGTATACAGGAAATCCCTTCCCCTTTAACCGGGTTTTAGATGCGTTCTGCGTTTCGGGACTGAGTTTCACTTTTACCTTGCCATCCAGGGTATCTACCGTTTTTTCTCCACCCAAAACAGCAGTGTAAATATCAAGATCAACCGTGGTATACAAATCGTTTCCAAGCCGTTTAAAAATAGGGTCCCCGGCAACCTGGAATGTAATATATAAATCTCCTGCAGGCCCGCCGTTTACACCGGGCGCTCCGTGACCTTTCAATTTTATGGTTTGCTCATCGGCTACGCCTGCTGGTATGGTAATGCGGATGTTCTTTTCATTGATGGTGAAAGTGCGTTGATGGGTGGTATAAGCTTCTTTTAAGCTCAATGGTAATGCTGCATTATAATCCTGCCCCCTGAATTTTGTGTGCCTTCCCCTGCCGCGGGTTGAAGAAGCGCCTCCAAACATGGAGGTAAAGAAATCTGAAAAATCACCCGAAGAAAAATCATCACCTGATCCGCCAAACTGACCAAAATCGAAATCAGTACCCGCATGGCTTTGTTCACGTTTTGCTTTTTCATATTGCTCGGCATGTTGCCAGTTTTTGCCATACTGGTCGTATTTTTTTCGTTTCTCCGGATCGCTCAATACTTCATTGGCCTCATTGATTTGCTGAAATTTTTTATGCGCTTCTTTATCATTTGGGTTCAGGTCGGGATGATGCTGCCGCGCTAATTTGCGGTATGCCTTTTTAATGTCATCTGCGGTTGCCGTTTTACTTATGCCAAGAACCTTATAATAATCAATAAATTCCATATACTAACTGATGAGGTGTGGTGAAATCGAAGATTAAATTTACTAAAACGAACATATAAATCATGAAGCAACAAACCCCTTTATAGATATGCTTGTTGCAGCATAAGAACTTGCAGGTAGGGCGTTCCGGCAAAGGGAATGAAGCAATCAGGATGCTTGATGCAGCTTTTTTTGTGATGGTGGCGCTATTTTACGACTGCTTTCTGAGTACTTTTCATGAATGATGGTAGAAAGCGGTTTGTTATACACTTTGCTTTCTACCCATGAAATAATATCCAGATAGGCGAAGGCGCGGGTTTCAAACCGGTTCTTTTCGAGATGTTTTATTTTATACAAAAATTTTTCAAGTTCCGGCTTTAACTGGCGTGGCGACAGGCGGAATGAATTACGTAAAAAACGGAACATCTCCTCCTCTACCACGGTAAGATTTTTCATTTTTGCCATAAACCGGTATACCGATTTAATAAGGGATTCCAGTATATCGTAATTGCCGAGCTCGTAGTGCGCCATCAGGTGCATAAGCCGTGCATAGCATTGCAAATCGTTCCGGAGATCAAGCGGGCCATTAATGATCTTTTGCAGGTAATCAATTGATTTTTCATATTGCGTGGCGCCAAAATATAAAGTGGCGATCTTGTAGTTGAAAACCAAAATCCGGTGTCTGTCTACATATAATGCATACTCCTTAAGTTTAGCTTCTATTTCCGGAACCAGCGCCAGTCCTTCCTTAAAAGTGCCCACGATAAGGTGCCAGTTAATGCGGGCAACATTAATATACACGGATGTAGTGATGCGAAAATTATCGTGGTGGTTGGCAAGCGGTGTTTTGGCAAAGGCTTCAAATTTGCGCAGGGTACCCTGAAATTTTCTGTAATTGCGGAGGTCGAAATGGGCATTCAATAAGTTGTGCATCCCTTTTATATAATGACCCATTTCCACGGTAATCATCGACGGGTGTGCATCAAAAAGATTCATCCATTTTTCACTGTAGCGGTAATACATCAAAAAATCCTGTCGTATAAATGCATACCAGCAATAGCTTTGATACAGGTAGAGATTTTCGTAAAATCCATTAATGGCATCGATATCTTCGGGAATATTGCTTTTAAAAAACGCTTTAATATCCTTTTCATCCTCCACATTGCGGGCATGGCCGTATTTAACATACCAGCGATAAAGCAAAAGCGCAAGATTGGATAGGCGGGTAACCCTGTCAATATGAGAACTGATTTCTAACGCTTCCTGTGAAAGCAATTCTGTTCTTTCCAGCGTGCTGCGCGTAATATGCAGAGTTTCAATTTTCTTTTCCAGCGATATCACCTGCGCCAGAAAATTGAATTTCTGATTTGCTTTAGCCAGTTCCTTGGCTTTTTCTAATATTTTAAGACTTTGTATTTTAAGTCCTTTATTATACAACAACCGGGCATGATCGAGATGTTCACTCAACTGCAGATCGGTATTTTCAGTACTTTTTAACAACCTGAGGCTGGCTAAAAGCTGTTTATACAGGTGCGTTTTTAAGTTAGCTAATTGCGGTTTCGTAACGCCCTGGAGCTTTTTGAGCAAAACTTTTTCGTCATATTCCTGGAGTTTATCCAGGGCATCAAACAACTGAATGATTTTCAGGTCCTCTTTACCTGAACTTCTTTTTATGTAGAGTTTAAAATGCCTTTTTTCCGATTTTTCAAGGGAACAAACCAATTGAAATAAAGCGTCGGTAAAACTGTTGGACATCATAATAAAATTTCCTGTAATGCAATACCATAAGGACTTTCGTTTAAAAAATGCCCTTTTGGGATGATAAAATTACAAACAACTTGTATTGCGGGGCAAAAAAACCATCAATACCTTTATATCACCGAACGAGAGAAAAAGAAAGGGCAAGCAATCGCGAAGAGAGAAATTGCAATCGTTGGAGGCAAATGAAGATAAGCGTACTTTCTCACCGGCAAAAGAGATTTTTCAAGAATTTTCATATGGCAAGCAATCGTTAGAGGTCATCTGTTTCTACAGAAGACCTTTTTTTATTTTGGTGCTTCCGCACAAAATACTGCTTTTCATTATGGAAAAGGAGAGTGATGGTTCTCCCTTCTTTTCAACTCCTTCAAAGCTTAACGGTATATTTCTCACTATTTCAATCAAAGACTAAACAATTCGAAATTTCAACGTTGTAACATCGTTGGCCATCACCATTTAATTTTCATAAAACCCTTTACCACAACGGGTTTTAGTTTTCTGAACGTCCTTTGAGATGATAAAAGCTTGAACAAGTTGTTTTGCAAACCACAAAATGCCCTATTACTTTTACATCATCGAAGAGAGAAAAGAAAGGGCAAGCAATCGTGAAGAAAAAAATTGGCAAGTGTTAGAGGCATCAAAATGAAAGCAGGAACACTGCAATCATTTACAGAATAAGACTTTGTTAAGAATTTTCATATGGCAAGCAATCGTTAGAGGTCATCTGTTTCTACAGGAGACCTTTTTTTATTTTAGGCGGGCAAATATACCCCAGTTTCTTAATTAAAAAAGCTTTTTGTTAACTTTTTATTAAGTCATCGAACTTTTTTTAACTCCAGGTTTACGATTTTTCGAATCCTCACCCGCATTTTTTGTTTATCAGCTCCTTGTACAGAACTGGGGAACTACACTTATTTTTGCGCTTCATGAGCAGAAAAAAAGCAAAAAACCAGTTGCTGGAAAGAGTACTGGTACAAGATTACGCTGCAGAAGGAAAGGCTTTAAGCCGCGTTGACGGAAAGGTGATTTTTGTGGAAGGGGCCGTTCCGGGAGATGTGGTGGACATTATGCTCGGGAAAAACAAAAAAGATTGGGCCGAAGGACGGGTGGTTCGCTTTCATTCCTATTCCAGTGATCGGACCACACCCTTTTGCCAGCATTTTGGGATTTGCGGCGGTTGCAAATGGCAGATGTTGCCCTATGACAGGCAGTTGGCGTATAAGCAAAATGAAGTGGAACAAAACCTGCGGCGGTTGGGCCGTATTGATTTGCCGGGTATAATGCCCATCATAGGATGCGACAACACGATAAGGTATCGTAATAAATTAGAATTTACCTTCAGTAACCGCATGTATAAAACCTGGGATGAGATACAGGCGGAATCCTTGTCAGAGCCCACCGTCGCAAGGAAAGACGAGCCAGCCCTTGGTTTTCATGTGCCGCGGCTTTTCGATAAAATTATTGATATCACTACCTGCCACCTGATGGAGGAACCCGCCAATCACATCAAGAACACGATACGTGATTTTGCCCTGCAACAGGGTTATTCCTTTTACGATATCCGCCAACATACCGGCTGGCTTAGAAACCTCGTTATACGGGTTTGCACAACCGGTGAAGTAATGGTAAATATTTGTCTTGCGTATGATGAAAGAGAAGACCGGGAAAAGCTCTTCAATCATCTTTTGCAGCAGGCCCCTTCCATAACCACTTTGCTGTATACGATTAATCCCAAGATGAACGACAGCATTTACGATCTTGAACCCAAAACATATTACGGAAAAGGCTATATCACAGAACGGCTTGAGGCGTTTCAGTTCAAAATAGGACCCAAATCTTTTTTTCAAACCAATAGCAGGCAGGGTGAAAAGCTGTACCAGGTAGCTCGTGATTTTGCCGAACTGAAGGGCGATGAAACAGTATACGACCTCTATTGCGGCACGGGTAGCATCGGTATTTTTGTGAGCCAAATGGCGAAGAAGGTCATTGGGGTTGAAGTCATAGCCGAAGCAATAGCAGACGCACGGGAAAATGCCTTACTCAATAATATTAGCCACGCCGATTTTTTTGCGGGCGATGTAATTGATATTTGTAACGATGCTTTTTTTACCCGGCATGGGAAGGCCGACGTAATCATTACCGATCCGCCCCGTGCGGGCATGCACGAAAAGCTGGTACGGAAGATATTGGAAATGGAGGCGCCGCTCGTGGTATATGTGAGTTGTAATACCGCCACCCAGGCCCGCGATTTACAACTGCTACATGAAAAATACGAGGTAACAAAAGTGCAACCGGTAGATATGTTTCCCCATACTCATCATATTGAGAATGTGGTGCAGTTGAAACTAAGATAATGTTATAGTGCATGGTTTTGAGGGATAAGGGAACATTTATTAAGTAGCATGGTTTATTTTCGCAGCTACACACATATTAATTGAATACTATGAGAGAATTTCGTCCGGGTGGTTTCCAGGTATTACCGGTAGTAGTAAAAAATCTATTGATCATTAATGGATTGGTTTTTTTAGCACAGGTAACCTTTGAGCAAACGGGGATGTTATCACTGGAAAACATTTTTGCGCTTCACGATGTGCATTCCGTCTATTTTCGTCCGCATCAATTGGTTACCCATCTTTTCATGCATGGAAGTTTTGGGCATATCCTCTTTAATATGTTTGCATTATGGATGTTTGGAAATGTATTGGAAAACTATTGGGGCGCTAAAAGATTCCTGATATTTTACATAGCCTGTGGTTTGGGAGCTGGAATATTGCATTTAATTGTGTTGTATTATGAAAATATTCCACTCATGGAACTTTTTCGTGCGCTGCCCATTGATCAGCAAGAAGACTTGTTGTACGCTCCCTCCTTTAAGATTAATACTGCTACAGTTGGTGCTTCGGGTGCGGTTTTTGGGTGTCTGGCGGCTTTCGGTTACCTGTTTCCGAACAGCCTTATTTATTTGTATTTTTTTATACCCATTAAAGCCAAATGGTTTGTACTGATGTATGCGGCAATGGAGCTGTTTTTGGGGGTACAAAACTCTGCCGGCGATAATGTAGCGCATTGGGCGCACCTGGGAGGAGCATTGGTAGGCTTTTTGTTGGTTTTGTATTGGAATAAAACCAACCGCAGAAAATTTTATTAGTAATTTTGCAGGGTTAGAGTTTTGGTATAAACTTTTACATATGGGGGTGCTTGAACGCGTAAGAAGCAAAAAGGTATTTTTTGGTGCAGATAATGAAGCGCTGGTGCGTATTATTATCATTAACGTACTCATTACCGCCATCCTGTTTTTTATCCGTTCCGTGTATCAGCTTTCAAAAATTGATCTTGCGGAATACCAAACACAGGTGGCAGATTGGTTTGTACTGCCTGCAGATTTGGGTAAACTGGCAAGCCGGCCATGGACCTTGCTCACTTTCATGTTTTCGCATGTTGATTTGTGGAGCCTTATTGCCAACATGCTTTGGTTATGGGCTTTTGGATTCATTATTCAAAGTTTGCTGGGAGGCAGAAAATTAGCGCCGCTCTATATTTATGGCGGTTTGGCAGGAGCCTTAGCTTATATTGTTTGCAGCAGCCTTATCCCCTCACTTTCGCCCAATATATCAAAAATGGCATTCGCCGGGGCGCACACCTGCGTTATAGCTATTGCGGTGGCCGCTACGGTAGCAGCGCCTAATTACCGGATTTTCCCCATGCTCAATGGCGGAATCCCGCTGTGGGTTTTAACGGTAATTTATGCCATCATTAATTTCGCAGGCGTTTCGTATGGCAATCCCGCCGCTTATGGCGCCCAACTGGCCGGTGCGGCAATGGGCTTTTTGTTTATTAACAGGCTGAACCACGGACAGGACCCGGGAAGGTGGATGAACAATGTGTACGACTGGTTCTTTGATTTGTTTAATCCTGATAAAGAGCCAAAACCTAATCTAACAAAGCGTAGTGTCTTTTACGATACCCAGGGTAAACAACCGTTTAATAAAAAGCCCAACATCAACCAGCAGCGCATTGATGAAATCCTGGATAAAATCAACCAAACCGGCTATCATAATCTTTCGTCCGACGAAAAGGAAATATTGCGGCGGGCGAGCGAAGAAGAGCTATAATTTTACTGCATGCTCCGTATATTTATCAGGCGATTTTTACTTTTTGTTTATTTTTTTGTTGTTGCGTTTTTCCTGGCAGCCTGCTTTTCTCCCTTCCTGAATCCTTCTACCTGGTGGTTTTTTGGTTTTCTTGGCTTAATATTTCCCTACTTGCTCGTTACGTTGCTCGTTTTTTTTATATACTGGCTTTTTCTAAGATCACGTTGGAGCCTGTTGGCAGTTGTTGCTTTACTATTAGGCTGGAAAAGTGTATCGGCAGTTTTCGCTTTTCATATCGGCGCCTCATTTAACAGGGAAATAAAGGAAGCCGGAACTTTGCGCATTATGACATGGAATGGACGTGGCTTTTATCCATCGGCAGAAAAAGTGACGAGAGAAATTCTTGACAATCACCTCGAGGGAATGTTTGGGCTTATTAAAACCTACGACCCCGATGTGTTGGCTATACAGGAGTTTTCCTTTATAGAAAGAGCCAAAAGGTTTGATAATCTTAGCCATCTCATCAATATGGGTTATCCTCATTATTACTTTTCGTATGATTTTGTGAGAGCCAAAAGCCACTACAGCGGCACCGCCATTTTTTCCAAATACCCAATTATAGACTCTGCAAAAGTTGAGGTGCCACAAGGTAAAGGGGATAACGTAGAAAGCCTGTTAAGCGCTGATGTACTGTTTCATTCGGATACCATAAGGGTATTTACGGGGCATTTACAATCGTACCGGTTTATGCAACGGGACTACAGCGACCTGTCCAAAATTAAAAGCGATCCTGATGAGCGGATCGACGCCTCAAAGAATATTATTCGTAAGATGCGGGTGGCTTTTGAAAAGCGGGGTTTGCAGGCAGACATGATACGCAATAAATTAAATGAAAGTGAACACCCTGAAATTTTTTGCGGCGACTTGAATGACGTGCCTAATTCCTATGCTTATTTTACAATTAGAGGGAACAAAAGAGATGCTTTTACCGCCAAAGGCTTTGGTTTCGGACAAACCTATTATAGCTTTTCTTCCAATTTTATGAGGAGGTTGCCCACGCTCAGAATAGACTATATTTTTACCGACCCCCGTTTCAAAATTAAACAATACACCAGGGTGCCCAGTTCTTTGTCCGATCATATTCCGTTAATAACTGATGTTCAGTTGGATGCTGAATAATTGGTTGAGCCATTTCACAACGCGTATCCGCTGAAATATTATTCCGATTATATTTGCAACAAACATATTCAAGCACAATTTAAGGTATGGCAGAACTAAGGGTTTATAATTCATTAACCAGGCACAAAGAGGTATTTTCTCCCATTACACCAGGGCATGTAGGTTTGTATGTATGCGGCCCCACCGTTTACAGCGATGTGCATCTTGGTAACTGCCGTACATTTATTTCGTTCGATATCATTTACCGTTACTTAAAATACCTGGGCTATAAAGTAAGATATGTTCGTAACATCACCGATGCCGGACATCTTGAAGGCGACAGGGATGAAGGGGATGATAAATTTTCGAAAAAGGCCCGGCTCGAAAAGCTGGAGCCCATGGAGATTGTGCAGAGATATACCCTCGGTTTTCATAAAGTGATGGAGTTGTTTAACAACCTGCCCCCTACCATTGAACCTACTGCAACGGGCCACATCTCTGAACAAATTGAAATGGTTAAACACATTCTCGCGAACGGGTATGCTTATGAAACCGGCGGCACGGTTTATTTTGACGTTGAAAAATACAACCGCGAAAAGCCTTATGGCATTTTAACCAACAGGAAACTCGAAGACCTGCTGGAGGGCACCCGAGAACTGAGCGGACAGGACGAGAAAAAGGGCCGACTGGATTTTGCGTTATGGATAAAGGCAAAGCCCGAACATTTAATGCAATGGCCTTCGCCATGGGGAATGGGATTTCCGGGATGGCATATTGAATGTTCCGCCATGAGCAAAAAATACCTGGGAAAGCAATTTGATATACATGGCGGAGGAATGGATCTTGCAGCCACCCATCATACCAATGAAATTGCACAATCACAAGCCTGCTACGATGTTAGCCCCGTGAACTATTGGTTACATACCAATATGCTTACGGTAAATGGAGCGAGAATGAGTAAAAGCGCGGGCAACGGATTTCTTCCGCACCAGTTGTTCAGCGGCGATCATCCCCTGCTTGAAAAAGCCTATTCACCGATGACAGTGCGCTTTTTTATGCTGCAAACGCACTACAGGAGTACCCTGGATTTTAGCAATGAAGCCTTGCAGGGAGCCGAGAAAGGATTCAGGAGGTTATGGGAAGCCTATGAAAGTCTTCAAAAACTGCAGTTGCCGGATGCAGCAGAAGCAGATCCGTCCAATAAAGACCTGGATGATCGTTGCCGCGAACTGATCGCTGATTTTGACATTTCCATGAATGATGACTTTAATACGGCAAGGGTATTGGCAGATATGTTTGAGTTGGTTCCGGTGATCAATTCCTTAAAAGGAGCGCAAATTCCACTTAACAGTATCAGCCGCCCAACATTAGAACTGTTACAAAAGCAATTCGGGGTATACCTCGTAGATGTTTTCGGTATGAAGGATGATGCACTTGCCGATAACGGGCGACTGGACAGCGTATTACAATTGTTAATACAAATAAGAAGGGAGGCAAGGGCCCGAAAGGATTTTGTAACCTCCGATAAAATTAGAAATGAACTTCAGCAACAGGGTATATTATTGAAAGATGAAAAAGATGGGAATGTGAGCTGGAACCTTATTTAATCAAAAGCTATGCATTACCTGGCGCATCTTGGCAAAGACAAAAAGTTGAAAAAACTTTTACAGGCGCAACCTTCCTTTCAACTCAAAAAAAGAAAGGATATACATGTATACCTCTGTGCTTCCATTATGAGCCAGCAGCTATCCGCTAAGGTGGCGGATGTTATTTATAAACGTTTTCTCAACCTGTATGGTGGCAAGAAACCTACTGTTGCGCAAATAAGCAATACCCCTTTTCAGGTGTTACGCTCTATAGGGCTGTCGAATGCCAAGGCGCAATATGTACTCAATGTAGCCAAATTCGCCGCTGAGTATGGATTAGATGAAAAAAAACTGAAGCATTTGGACGACGAGGCGGTGATTGCTTATGTAACTCAAATAAAAGGCGTAGGCAGGTGGACGGCTGAGATGCTGCTGATGTTCGCCCTCCAGCGGGAAGATGTTTTTTCGGCTGATGACCTGGGTATACAAACCGCCATGCGACATTTATACAAGATTGATCATACAGACAGGAAGCAATTCCGCCAGGAAATCATCAACATCTCGAAAAGGTGGGCTCCATATCGTTCCTACGCATGCGTGTATTTATGGGGCTGGAAGGATAGTATGCAAATGTAAACCGTATGACAGAGCATTAGCCTGTACACAACAATCCAGTAACTTGCGTACTGCATCTTTCGTTTTAAACAGCAACAAATCAGTACTATGCCCGCAATTAAAACCCAACGCAACAGCACAAAAAAACAGGTTATCATTAGTAAGGCCGCCCGGCTTTTCAGGGAAAAGGGCTTTTCCGGCACTTCTATGCGCGATTTGGCCGAACATGTGGGCGTGGAAGCCGCCAGTCTGTACAACCATATTCAATCCAAATCAGAAATCCTGCAGGATATTTGTTTCAGGGTTGCCAATATTTTTATTGAGCATCTCGAAAAAATAGAATCCAACAAACAACATTCTATCGACAAAATCAAATCCATTCTTCGTTTCCATATACAGCATATCGTTAACAATTACGAAGATGTACATGTGGCTGACAGGGAATGGAAACACCTCCCGGAACCCTACCTGTCGAATTATAAGGTGCAGCGGAAGAATTACCGGCAGCGACTTGCGGCAATTATAGAAGAAGGCATCGCCAAAAATGAAATCAAGCCCATTGATGCACCTACAGCCGTTTTAATTATGCTGCATGCTATCAGTGGTATTGAATCGTGGCACCGTTCCAAACAAAAAATCTCAGGCGAACAGTTGGAGAATAACATGGTGGTTATATTGGTAGAGGGCTTAAAATCTTAGCGATTACTATTTGACCTAATTTCCCTCAGCAAATCTCTTATCGGCGATAAAGGTTGAATCGGTGAGCGTTTTCAGAAAGGAGAGGAGATCAAGCTTTTCGTTATCGCTGATGGCAATTTGATTTTTCAGGAGGGGGTCAACAGTGGGGCCATATACTACGCCGGATCGATAGTGATCAATCACGGCACCTACCGAATAGAAACGGCCATCATGTCCATAAGGGAAAGTAAGGTATACATTTCTAAGACTGGGAACTTTAAACTTCAGTGAGTCGGCGGGATTACCGGTTATTCGCATGCGACCCACATCTTTTAAAATATCATTTACAGGCAAACCGGTATTGCGGAATGAATGATCGGTGAACAAAGGTTCCTGATGACAGGCAGCGCATTTTGATTGAAAAATATGGTAGCCGCTTTGTTCCGCTTCAGTAAAAAAAGCTTCTCCTTTCTTTACTTTATCATACTTCGAATCTGCCGACACCAGCATGGCAACGTATTGCGTCAACGCTTTTAGCATTCTTTGCGAATTGATCTCTTCATCGCCAAATACCATTTTGAACATTTGCCTGTATTTGGCGTCATCTTTTAGTTTATTTATTACATTATCAATGGTTTCCGCCATTTCATTTTCGGCCTCAATAGGCGCCAGCGGCTGCACTTCAATATGATTGATACCACCATCCCAATGCAGTTCCTTTATCCAGGCCACATTAAATAAACCGGGTGCGTTCCGGGTGGTAAACTGGTTGTTAAAACCATGACTAAAAGGATGATCAAACGTAGCAAATGCAGCAAACTGCTGGTGGCAGGATGCGCAGGGGAAGTTGCCATCTTTTGAAAGCCGGCCATCAAAAAACAATTTTTTACCCAATTCAAAGCCCTGTTGTGTAAGCGGGTTATTTTCAAACTTATATACCGGCTGAGGAAAACCGGCAGGAACCGTAAACTGGATAGGCGTAACCGCTGCAATAGAGTCTGCCTGCTTTTTGCACGATTCAAAAAACATGATGCCTGCAACAAAGAACAGCAAAAACGATATGAGGGTGCGGGGCATCATTCGTTTGTTATTTCTGTAATACTGAACATAGTAGCATAATTATCCGCGTATAATGAAGCTAATGCTCCCGGGCTGTGTACAAAAGCATGGTCGGCAATTTTCAAAGGGTGCGCAGCATTAAACCATTTGTCGATATCTGCGCTGATTAGAATGGTAGTGGGCTTATCTTCTTTGAGGGATACCGGTGTTCCCCCCGGGGTGGGCAATGAAATAGAACGAATAGCATTGGTTGCCGCAGTAAACCCGCCAATATGATAAGTAAAGTTTCCATCGGGAACTGACGAATAGGATGATGCTCCTTCGAGTTTTGCCATAATATAACCGCTGTTCCAGGTCCAAAACATACCTTTTGCAGGATCAAGGTCGCCCGATTGAGCGCCGGAAACGTTATCGATGCTGTCAACTCCAAGCTGGAACGATAAGCTGCTGAATGTGTTTTGGTCCGTAGAAAGTGTAAAGGAAAGTGTTTGGGTTAGCCCCGCATCCGCAAGCCGGTATTTTGTTTCCGTAGGCAAAACAGCGATTCCATTATTGTTTTTTAATGCCAGCTTGCTCACATAAAAACGGAATGTTGAAATGCTATAGTCCTCGCCAAAAGCGTTGGTATAATTTTGACCAAAGATGAATGGCTGGACCTTTATCACCGGTCGAAAAATAATATGCAATGGATAGTTGGCATGGGTTGCCTGTTGATCGTTGAGTTCTTTCTGGCAGGA
>CAYMKT010000003.1:26480-50848 GCA_964391065.1 uncultured Terrimonas sp.
GGACTTTGTATTTCCTTTGGTCCTTGTTTTCTGCAAACTCACTCTCCATGTTCCACTTTGCGCCGGCCTTCTTTTACCTGTGATTTCAGTTTCTTTTGTTCGATGCGTTTTTCTTTGGAAGCTTTGGTAGGTTTACTTTGTTTGCGCACCCGGGGTTTTATTATGGATTGGTTGACGAGGTCGTTCATCTTTTTTACCACCAATCTTTTATTCCCCAATTGCGTTCTTTCCGCCTGCGACTTCACAAGTAACATACCCTCTGCATTGATTTTATTGCGCAGTTTCTCATTTACCAGTTGCTTCTGTTCATCACTCAACAGGCCGGATGCGGCTATATTAAAATAGCCTTCTACCATGGTTTCCACCTTGTTAACGTTCTGTCCTCCCTTTCCGCCGCTTCTCGCGGTTTTGAATATAACCTCCGATTGAATGTTTACTTTGTTCATACTACGTTACTTGCCGGTTGTTAGTTGCTCATGGATACTTTCTTTAACAGAAGTATATTGCATATGAAATTTATCTTTTCTCCCGTAATAATCTGAATTAATAACACTGCAAAGGAACTAAAACTAAAGCTATTCCTATCCTTCAGTTCAATACGGAGTCCATATGAAAAGGGAGGAAAAACAAATACCCAAATGGAATAAAAGTGAAATATGCGTGTAGTTATACAACGGGTTGCCGAAGCATCCGTAACGGTAGACGGGAAAATAGCCGGGGCGATTAATGGTGGATTGTTAGTGCTAATTGGGATAGAAGACGCTGATTCTGTGGAAGATGTAGAGTGGCTGAGCGCCAAAATAACCAATATGCGGATTTTTAATGATGCTCAGGGTGTGATGAATGTGAGCGTAAAAGAAAATGGCGGAGATATTTTGTTGGTAAGCCAGTTTACCTTGCATGCTTCTACAAAAAAGGGCAACCGGCCATCCTATATCAGGGCCAGTAAGCCTGACTATGCCGTACCCTTATACGAGCAAATGATTCTGCAATTAGAGCACGACCTGGGAAAGGCAGTACAAACAGGCGTTTTTGGCGCAGATATGAAAGTGACGTTGCAAAACGACGGACCGGTAACCATCGTGATGGATAGTAAAAATAAAGAATAGGTGATATTGCAATTTTTGGCAAAGGCTTTGCAACTTCAGGCGTATTATTGCGTTAACAATCAGGCTGTTTATACAGGTTTTAAAAATGCGATTCGCATTTAATCCGCGTGTTTTCGTAGTAACCGAATAAATCCACACAATAAAATTATGGTACAAACCGCAGAGGATATCCGTCAGCTTAACGAAAGGATAAGTGAAGCCGCTTCCTTCGTTGATCGACTGGAAACTGAAATAGCCAAGATAATTGTCGGACAGTCATACATGGTTAACCGCCTTTTGATTGGGTTGCTCAGCAACGGGCACGTGCTGTTGGAAGGGGTTCCCGGGCTGGCTAAAACCCTTTCCATCAAGTCGCTTGCACAAGCTGTTCATGCCAAATTCAGCCGTATACAGTTTACGCCCGACCTGTTGCCGGCCGATGTAATCGGTACCATGATTTATCATCAGCAAAAGCATGAATTCGTAGTGCGTAAAGGACCTATTTTCGCCAATTTTATCCTGGCCGATGAAATTAACCGCGCCCCCGCAAAAGTGCAGAGCGCTTTACTGGAGGCCATGCAGGAGCGGCAGGTAACCATTGGTGAAAATACTTTTAAGTTGGATGAACCTTTTTTGGTGCTGGCAACCCAAAATCCTATTGACCAGGAAGGTACTTACCCGCTGCCGGAAGCCCAGGTAGATCGGTTCATGCTTAAAGTACTGATTGATTACCCGAGCCGGGAAGAAGAGTTGCTGATTGTTCGCCAGAACCTGCAACAGCTAAAAATGCCCGAAGTGAAACAGGTAGTAAGCACAATAGAAGTGCTGCAGGCCAGGGAATTGGTAAGGCAGGTATACATGGATGAAAAAATAGAGAATTATATACTGGATATCGTTTTTGCTACCCGTAACCCGGCACAATTTCGCCTGGACAAATTAGCCCCTTTGATTGCTTATGGCGGTTCGCCACGAGCTTCCATTAACCTTGCCCTGGCAGCCAAAGCACATGCCTTTTTAAATAAGCGCGGATACGTAATACCCGAAGACGTTAGAAGTATAGCAAAAGATGTGATACGACATCGCATAGGACTCACTTATGAAGCCGAAGCTGAAAATATTAATGCCGAAAATGTGGTGGAAGAAATACTGAGAGCGGTAAATGTGCCATAAGGCAAGAAGTGAGCAACGAGCTTTGAGCCAATATAAGTCAGCAATTACGTGCCGGAAAGCTATTTCTCAAAGCTCACAACTGGTGGCTGGTGGCTCACAGCCGAAAGCTCATCTCTCATACCTTAAACAACATTGGTTTTGAAAAATAAAAAGCGGGTTAATACCAAAAGTGCCGAAGCCACTGTAAGTATTGCCGACATATTAAAAAAGGTAAAAGAGCTGGAAATCAGGAGCAAGAAGCTTACTGCCAACCTGTTTACCGGTGAATACCATACTGCTTTTAAAGGACGTGGAATGTCTTTTAAAGAAGTGCGGGAATATAGCGCCGGTGATGATGTGCGATTTATGGATTGGAATGTGTCGGCACGCATGGGAGCGCCTTTCAGTAAGTTGTTTGAAGAAGAAAGAGAATTAACGATGATGCTTTTGGTGGATATCAGCGCCAGTTCATTGTTTGGAACAGTTCACCAGCGTAAAAAAGATATCATAACTGAAGTATGCGCAGTGCTTGCTTTTTCGGCGATTAATAACAATGATAAAGTAGGCGTTATTTTTTTCAGCGATAAAATAGAGTTTTATATCCCGCCCAAAAAAGGCAGGCAGCATGTATTGTATATCGTGAGGGAATTGCTGACCATGCGGCCCGCTAACAGGGGCACCAATCTTAACGAAGCCGTTCGTTTTTTTAATAATGCGGTTAAGCAAAAAAGTATTGCTTTTATTTTGAGTGATTTTATGGTGGAGAACTATGACGATCCTTTACGTGTGGCAGGCAATCGCCACGATGTGATAGGGATTAAAGTGTATGATAAAATGGACATGGACTTACCGGAAGTAGGTATGATGATGATTGAAGATGCAGAAACAGGTGAAAAACAATGGGTAGACACGAACGACAAGATGGTGCAATATAACTATCACCAACAGTTTGTGGCAAATGAGGAAGCATGTAAACTTTCTTTTCTCAAATCGGGAGCCGACCTGCTTTACCTGCGAACCGATGAAGACTATGTAAAAGTGTTACAAAAGTTTTTCTTAAAACGTATGAAATCGGCAAGATGACGGTAGTCCTGATTCATCCAACCATGAAGAAAGAACTCAACATAAAAAAATATATAACGGTAATCCTCTGTAGCACTTTGTTGAACTTCAGCGCTTTTGCCCAATCGCAGGATATTTCTTTAGATGTAGCGCTTAATACCAACCGGATTTTGATTGGCGAACAGGTAAAACTGAACATCCAGGTAACTGTTCCGGCGGGTAAGCCGGTTGTTCAATGGCATAATCTGCCAGACAGCTTTAATCATCTTGAAGTACTCAGCAGGTCAGCTATCGATTCTTCCCTGAATGGTTCCGTAAAAACCTACAATCAATCCCTCACCATCACAGGTTTTGATTCGGGAATCTGGGTGATCCCTCCTTTTAGCATAATAGTTGATCGCAAAGAAATTCAATCAGAAGCTCTGGAGATTACCGTTATACCAGCACAGATTAAAGACACCGCCTATCATAGCATCAGGGAAATTATTGAGGTGCCTGAGCAGAAAACACCCTGGTGGTATTGGGCGGCCGCTATCTTAAGTGCGGTTGCATTAGGTGTTTTGGTTTGGTTGTGGCTAAGATCAAAAAAGAACGGCCGGTTCGTTCCCGGCATTGGAGCAACTTCATTATCACCTGTTGATGAAGCTATGCAAAAACTGCGGGAATTGCGGGAGCAGGGTCTGCCGGAAAAAGCCGAATGGAAAAAATATTATAGCCGGCTAACGGATATTTTCAGGGTGTATATCGATCGCATGTTCAAAAGCGGCTCCCTGCAAAAAACAACGGATGAATTATTAGTGCAGTTAAAACCCATGTTACCCCAGGCATCCATTGGTGAAATGGCAGAAATATTGCGCATATCCGACGCCGTTAAGTTTGCTAAATACCAGTCCGGCACGGAGGAGTCTGCTGCCGCTATGGTGAATATTGAAAAAACAATAAAGGAACTGGATCGTTTAAAACAATAGCATTGCTCAGAGCTTATTTTCAACATATAGAATTTGCATATCCCGGGGTATTATTCCTGTTATTGGCCATTCCGGTATTAGCCGGGTGGTATATCAGTTTTGCCAATAACAAACGTGGTACTATGGTGGTATCATCGCTAAAGAGTTTCAGGAATACGAACGCTTTCAAAAGTAAATTACGGCATATACCTTTTGTACTAAGAATGCTGGCATTAGTATTCATTATCCTGGCCCTGGCAAGGCCGCAAACGCATAACGATGAAAGGCATGTGGAAGGTGAGGGAATCGATATTGTGCTGTGCATTGATGTAAGCGGTAGTATGCTTGCGCAGGATTTTCACCCCAACCGGCTGGAGGCTGCAAAAAAAGTAGCGCAGGATTTTGTAAGCAATCGCCCGGCAGACCGCATCGGGCTTGTTATTTTTGCGGGAGAAAGTTTTACACAATGCCCTGTAACCAGTGATCATGTCTCCCTCCAGGCGCAGATAGCACAGGTAGACGGGGGATTTCTGATAGATGGCACAGCCATTGGCTCGGGTTTGGCTACCAGCGTTGATCGTTTACGTAGCAGTGAAGTAAAGAGCAAAGTGGTGATATTGCTTACCGATGGCGAAAACAATGGCGGGCTCATCGATCCTAAAACCGCCAAAGAAATAGCAAAATCATTAGACATAAAAGTATATACCATTGGAATGGGGTCTGATGGCTATGCCACAACACCGGTGCAGGGTCCGGGCGGGCAGGTAATTATGCAGCAGGAAAAAGTAAACATCGATGAGAACCTCTTGAGGGAAATTGCAGATGAAACAGGGGGTAAGTATTTTCGTGCGAAGGGAGACCGGGCACTTATTGAAATTTATAACGAAATTGATCAACTCGAAAAAACGAAAATCAATATTACAACCACGCGTCAATATACCGAGCGTTTTCATCCTTTGGTTGTAATAGCAATTGCCCTGGTTTTCTTTGAACTGCTATTGCGGCTAACCGTTTTTAAGCAGTTCCCTTAAGTTCGTTCCTGGCTTTTTCCGCCTGTAAACTTTTCCATCTCTTCCTTATAATTTCTTCCCACAGGTACCTGGAAGTTCTTGAGGATAATCTTGTTTTTTGCAATTCGTATTATTTTGTTTTTTGCAACGATGAAAGATTTGTGTACGCGCATAAAATATTTTTCGGGGAAAATATCATGCATGGATTTGATAGAGCCTTTAATCACCACTTTTCCATTGGTATGATGTATGATGGCATAGTCTTTTAATCCTTGTATATGGGTAACCTCATCAAAGTTCAGTTTTACCTTTTGAACACCGCTTTTTACGAAAACAGAACCCAGTATATCACTATCTTTTTCAAGTAAAGTGTTTTGCTCTTTCAAAGCGAGAAAATCCCTTACTTTTTCCATCGAATGCACAAATCTTGCAAATGAAACAGGCTTGAGTAAAAAGTCTATTACGCCCAGTTCATATCCCTCATACGCATAATCGCGGTATGCTGTGGTAAAAATAGTGAGTGGGGGTTGCTGCAGTTTTCTTAATAGTTCTATACCCGTCATTTCGGGCATTTCAATGTCAAGAAAAAGGAGGTCTATTTTGTTGTGCTCCAGGAAAGTCAAAGCGTCCGCGGCATTGTGGAATGTGTTTGACAGTTGAATATAGTCAACCTTCAGTAAGTGATCCTGCAGTACATCACATGCGAGGGGTTCGTCATCTACAATAATACAATTCATCATGCCTGTAAGTGGATGTATAATGAAATGCGAAAACGATCAGCTTTATCCTCTATTTCCAGACTGTGGTTCGCTGGATAAATTAATTCCAGCCGTTGTTTTAAATTGGTAAGTCCGATACCACCTTTGTTATTATTGCTGCTATCGGTAGCCTGCTTGCTGTTTTCAACTGTAACGTATAGTTCAGGCGCCATTACCTGTATAGTACAGTGCAACCATGCTTTATTAGCCGACCGGCTTACGCCATGCTTAAATGCATTTTCTACCAACGGCAACAACAAAAGCGGTGCGATAGTTAGCCCCGAAATGTCTCCTGAAGTTTTCAATTGTATATCTGTATGATCGCCATATCTCAACTTTTCTAATTCAAAATAATTTTTCAGATATTGAATTTCTTTCTCGAGCAATACATATTTATCATCGCTTTCGTAAAGCATGTATTCCATCATTTCCGATAGTTTCAAAACCACGTCGGGTGCCTTCTCCGATTTTTTTAGCGTGAGGGAATACAGGTTGTTGAGAATATTAAACAAAAAATGAGGATTAACCTGCGAGCGTAAATAATTGACTTCCGCCTGTAGTTTTTCTAAGGCTGTTTTTTGTAATAAACGCTTTTGTTCGTACCAGTCAATACTGAGTTTTAGCGCTACCATGATGCCAATATACCATGTAGTGCTCAGGAAATTGTAGGAGATGGTTTGCCATATATAACTTTGTCGCATGGGTCCCAGTATATAGCCATACAAAAAAATATCGAAGAGGCTTTGCATAAGCATATAACCAGCGATGGAAAGCAATACGAATAAAAAGTATTTCAAATACCTGCCCTTGACAAGATATTTCGGAAGGAGATAATGGAGGTTTACATAAGCGACAATGATGAGCAACGCTATTCGCACAGCAATACAGGCTACGAAAGATGGAAGTCCTGATTTTACGATCATGTACTTTTTCTCATAAATAAAAAATGCCGTGATCATCAGCCAGTAAACAGCATGTACCAATGCATGTCTTACAGAGATATCTCGCCCGGATAAAGGGAGCCGGATGGTTTTATGCATTGCGTCAATCATTGCGCCAAATAAAATAAAATGAATGGACCGGAGAAAAATAATAGACAAACAGCATAAAAAACAGATAACCGCTATTAAGTTAATTATTATTACCCGTTCAACACCTTTTTTCGTTGCTCTATTTTCCCTGCAATTGCTCTACTAATCTTGCACATTAGCTTCTTAATACCGTATTTTGCTGGTGTAACAAATTAATAATCTTTGATGCCTTCAAATAAACTTTACTTCTCCGTGATGTTGGCATGTTGCTTTGCCTGTTCTTCGGTAGCCATACCGTTATCGCCGAAGCCAGTTAAACGTATCGTTCTATCGTCGTGGATGATTTATACAGGAAGTACGCCCGCCGGAATATTGATAAGATCAACCTTAACAATACCTGCCGGTGCAAAGGTTGATTTTATCAAGTGGGATCTTCATTTGGCTGAGGATAAGGCTGGGTCAGGAACATTCAGGCTAATGGCTTCATATGGCGAAAGTCAGCCTAATACCAATGGGTTTTGGAATGGGGGAACGCCGTTGGAAATTTCCGGGAAATACAATATTCAAAATAGAAGCTTAAAGCATAATAAACCAATAATCACATTGGAAGCCGATGCGCTGCAGTCGCCGGTCAGGTTATTACGGCTGGACGAGAATTTGCTTTATTTCCTGGATCAGAGTAATGATTTGCTTGTAGGCAACGGAGGATTTAGCTATTTACTGAATAAGGTGAATAATAAGTAATGGTATAAAGTAAGTATTATGGCTGCCATCAAATTAATTTATTCTTTATGATAAAGAAGAAAACTCATTTTTTATTGACTGCTTTTAGCATTGCAGTTCTTCATGTAACCATGGGCTTTTCGCAGGAACCAGGAGATACCTTAAATAGGAAACTATATGGCGTATTTGATGGAAGAACGCCGTGTAGGGAATTAGCTGGTCACCTTAATGAAACGGTAACAGCAGCATGTACAAAAATAAAGTGGCGGCTCACGTTATATGAAGAAAAGGCGGGACAGGGTGGAAGCTTCACGTTAGAGGGATTCGTGTATAGAAAGGACAGAATCGGCAAAGGTAAATGGACTATACTTACCGGAACAAAAAACGACCCTACCGCTATTGTATATCGTTTGGATTCGGACGAAGGAGCTCCGACTCTTTTTTTACAGAAAGGAGATGAGAATGTATTGTTCTTTCTCGACAGGAATATGAATCTAATGGTTGGCAATCGTGATTTTAGTTATGCACTCAATAGGAAGGGTTTTGAAAATTAATGCGGTATGAATAATCAACTTTTTTGTAATTGCATTTACTTCGTTGCACCAGCTTTCTTTACCACCGGCAAAATAGCGTCAACCGGGTCCGGTTTGCTGCTTACGTAAACATAAGTGCCCAATGGCGAAGTGCTGGAATCGTTAAACATATTGATAATTTTGCACATAGGGCCCCAATTGTTTACCGGTCAAAATATCCCTGATTATCCCAACCAGGATTGCCGTCACCCAAACATGCCGGTATTTGAGCGCCACACAAATTGTAATGATTTTCACATTTACATGAAATATCTTAACTAAGCAGATAGCGAATGCTAATGCTTTCGATGGCGTTGTTTATATATAAAAGGAAGGATACGGCTGTTAATTTTGCGTAGGTTTGCACCCGAATTATGCTAGTACAATCTTCGGCAAAGAAAATTTTCGACTTTAGCTTGCTCAAGCGGGTATTTGGGTATGCCGCACCCTATAAAAGACAATTTTTCATCTCCATTTTTCTGGCTATTGTACTCGCTTTAATGTCGCCTTTGCGACCCTGGCTGATTCAGCTTACCGTTGATAAGTATATCAGGGGAGGATTGGCGAATATTGTAATTCTTGTTACAGTAATACAAATTGGTTTGCTGTTGGTTGAAACAGTGCTGCGGTTTTTGTTTTCTTTTCTTACCGCCTGGCTCGGTCAAACTGTGGTAAAAGACCTGCGCATTACCGTATACAAAAAGGTCATTCATCTTAACCTTAGTCAGTTCGATAAAACACCTATTGGCACACTCACAACCCGTACAATAAATGACATTGAAGCCATCAATGATATTTTTTCGGAAGGACTGATCTCTATCATTGCCGATCTGCTGTCCATTATTGCTATTCTGGCAGTAATGTTTTTTACGGACTGGAAGCTTACACTCATTTGCATGTCTGTGCTACCCGTTTTGCTCATTGTTACCTGGTGGTTTAAAGAGCGTGTGAATGTTTCTTTTCAAAAAGTAAGAAATGCGGTGGCGCAACTGAACGCTTTTGTGCAGGAACATATAACGGGCATGTCTGTTGTACAGGCTTTTGCTGCAGAAGACCGGGAATTTGCCAAATTCAAAAAAATAAACAAGGATCACCGCAATGCCAATATCCGGGCCATTTTCGCGTATTCTGTTTTTTTCCCTTTTGTGGAAATTATATTGGCGGTATCTATGGGTTTAATGATATGGTGGAGTGCTCAGGATGCCATGCAGGGACAAACCACGTTGGGGGTAATGATTGCTTTTATCCTGTACCTCAATCTGTTATTTCGGCCGTTGCGAATGATTGCCGATAAGTTTAATGTGCTACAGATGGGGATGGTAGCCAGCGAACGGATATTTAAAGTGCTGGATAACCAGGATTTTACCGCACGGGATGGTAACTATATGCCACCCACCGTAAAAGGGAAAGTTGAATTTGAGAAGGTAAGCTTTGCTTATAATGACGATAATTTTGTTTTAAAAGATATCTCATTCCTGATTCAACCGGGCGAAACCCTTGCCATTGTGGGCCACACGGGGAGTGGAAAAACATCTGTGATCAGCCTTATTAACAGGCTCTATCATATCCGGAAAGGAGCTATAAAGATTGATGACGTAAATATTAATGAGTACAATCTCAACACGCTACGCAGTAAAATTGGCGTAGTGTTGCAGGACGTATTCCTGTTTTCAGGATCTATTTATGACAATGTAACGCTTAGAAATGAGGCGATTAGCATGGAGGAGGTGATACATGCAGCTACATTAATCGGCATGCACGATTTTATTATGCGCCTACCGGGAGGTTACGATTACAATGTGATGGAAAGGGGGAGTACTTTGTCATTAGGACAACGCCAGCTTTTGTCGTTTATCCGCGCGTTATTATATAATCCTTCCATTCTTATACTTGATGAAGCTACTTCTTCCGTTGATACGGAAAGCGAACAGTTGATACAGCATGCCATTGATACGTTGATTGAAGGCAGAACTTCTATCATTATTGCGCACAGGCTCTCCACTATTCGAAAGGCAGATAAGATAATTGTATTGGATAAAGGAGAAATCAAGGAAATGGGTACGCATACAGAACTACTCGAACTGGAAGGGCTTTACGCCAGGTTGCATGAAATGCAATTTGCCAAACATGCGGATAGCTGATAACCTGCCACCTGCGAATTAAGGAGATCAAACAACTGGAAGCCCGTCAGGTCTTATTTAGATGCCTGCAATACTGATACAACAGCCTTCTGATCCAACGAATTGGCCGATACATCAGAAATATCTTTATAAGCCATTACGTTGTCAATCGCTTCATTGGCATATGTTATCTCTTCCAACACATTATCGATAAACCAGAATCCAAGTTTTACGTTTTTACCACTGCGGGTATCTCTTCCGTATAAATTAAAACTGGCTTTATCACTTAACGAATCTAAGTTGATATTGTTAACAAATACCCCATAGCTTCTGTTATCGGCCATAACAAAAGAAATGATATTGTTCTCAATGCTGATCTTCGATATATTGTTCATTTCCTGGGCAACAAAATACACTTTATTCAGCGAGTCGTATTTTACCGCCTGCTGCTGGTTCGACATAAAATGATAACTGCTGTTTTGCGCTTTAAGAGCGGTTAACGAAGCGAGGGTAACTACAAGGGTAAGGATAGTTTTCATAAAAAATCATTTCCACTATAAACGTAGAAAGAGGGCTTTACAGGCGGATTGAACCCCTGTTTTCGCCTGACTCCCCTGGTTGTAAGAGCAATGGATTTTAACCCCGTTTTTTGGCTGTTCGTCTATATTTTAATGAGGTCAAATTATCCTTTTCAGGTATCAGGGCTGTCAATTAAATGTGATCAGAACAAGCGGAGCAGGCCTTTTAGTTCATCGCGTTGAAATGGTTGAGCGCCAAAATTTCGGCGCTTGCCATTTGTTAATTGAATACTCAACGTGGGAGGGAAAAATAGGGTTGTTGTAATATGCTGTTTGTTGCACCGGTACAAAAAGAAGTCTGTAGCATTAAAAAACAACAGGCGGTTGACATCAGTACCATTTACCCTGGCAGACAAAAAAGCCGGCACTATAAAGAAAAATCTCTATTGGCTGCCGGCAAAAAGTTTACTGCTGGTATGGAATATATTAAGCTTCCTGCTGAGTTTTGGAAGAAGCAGGAGTATTCTCTTTTTCATTCATGCCTTCTTCTATTTCTTTCTTTACGTTGCTTTTGGCATCGTTGAATTCGCGAATACCGCGCCCCAAACCACGCATGAATTCGGGTATTTTACGTCCGCCAAAAAGAATCAGCACAGCAAGGATGATCAGTATCCACTCAGTACCACCGGGCATTGATATCAATAAGGAATTGTAGTTCAATAAAAGCATCGTATAAATATTTAAATTTGAGCTAACAAAGTTACAATTTTAATTGGTTGAACAACCAATTTATAATATTCCATATCGGGTTAACCCCTATTTAACAAGAAACGGAAACCAACCGGCTCCCGTTCCTTGTTAAATTTATAAAGATGAATTTACATTCCTGCTCTCTTTTCTTTAATCCTGGCGCTTTTACCGCTACGGCTACGCAAAAAATAAAGTTTCGCACGGCGTACCTTACCCACTTTATTAACGGACACAGAATCAATATTCGGTGAAAAAAGGGGAAAAGTTCTTTCCACACCTACACCATCAGAAATTTTACGCACCGTAAAGGTAACGGTATGTCCGGAACCCTGGCGTTTAATAACATCGCCTTTAAAACCCTGGATACGGGTTTTATTACCTTCCACTACTTTATAATTAACAGTAACATTATCGCCTGCTTTAAACTTAGGGAACGATTTTGGAGTTGTCAATTGTTCGTGAACAAATTGTACTGCTGTGCTCATGACTACAAATTTTAAGGGACGCAAAGGTAATGCGGGGTTATGTAAATTCCAAATATATTAGGCGTTAAGTAAATTGAAAGTCTTGACCAGCCGCCAAAGAGCGTCATCTTGCATCAATATCATGCGTTATCGCTTTTTTTACCGGATAAGCCCTTATCTCGCAATGTTCACCGCTCTCTTTTCTCTAATTACCGTTACTTTAATTTGTCCGGGGTAGGTCATTTCAGTCTGAATTTTCTGAGCGATTTCAAAACTCAGTTTTTCGCTATCAGCATCAGTCATTTTATCCGCTTCGGCTATTACCCTCAACTCACGTCCCGCCTGGATTGCATATGCTTTTTCTACCCCCGGGTAGGTTAGTGCAATGTTTTCGAGCTCGCGGATGCGTTGCAGGTATTGCTGCATAATTTCCCTGCGTGCTCCCGGACGGGCGCCGCTAATGGCATCACAAGCCTGCACAATCGGAGAAATTACATATTGCATTTCCATTTCATCATGATGTGCCCCAATGGCATTCACAACAGCCGGGTTTTCCCCATATTTCTCTGCCAGTTTAGCTCCCAGGAGTGCATGACTCAGTTCACTTTCCTCATCGGGTACTTTACCAATATCATGTAAAAGCCCCGCGCGTTTGGCCAATTTTGAATTGAGTCCCAGTTCCGCAGCCATTGTGGCGCAAAGATTAGCAGTTTCGCGGCTGTGCATTAATAAGTTCTGGCCATAAGACGAACGGAAGCGCATGCGCCCTACCATTCTCACAAGTTCCTTGTGTAATCCGTGAATACCCAACTCTATCACCGTTCTTTCCCCAATTTCAAGTACTTGCTCGTCGAGTTGTTTGCGGGTCTTCTCCACTACTTCTTCAATACGGGCTGGGTGGATACGTCCGTCTGTAACCAGGCGCTGCAGGGCAAGACGCGCAACTTCTCTCCTCAATGGATCAAAAGACGATAGCACTATTGCTTCAGGAGTATCGTCTACGATGAGATCAACACCCGTTGCAGCTTCAATAGCCCGGATATTTCTTCCTTCCCGGCCAATAATCTGGCCTTTAATTTCATCAGTCTCCAGGTTAAAAACGGTTACGGTATTTTCTATAGTCTGTTCAGCAGCAGTACGCTGAATGCTTTGGATGACTAATTTTCTGGCTTCTTTATTAGCCTTTAATTTGGCTTCTTCAATAATTTCCTGCTGTATAGAAAGCGCTTGTGCCTGCGCTTCATGCCTGAGTGTTTCCAGCAATTGGGCTTTTGCTTCCTCAGCAGTTAATGCAGAAATTTTTTCGAGTCGACGGATATGCTCTTCCTGGTGCTTCTCCAGTTCTGTGCGCTTTTGATTCACTACTTCAATCTGCCGGTTAAGATTTTCTTTAATCACCTCATTTTCTTTCACCTGTTTCTCAATGTTCTCTATTTTTTGATTCAGGGTCTGCTCCTTTTGCCGGGTACGGGTTTCCGTATCGTTAATCTTTTTGTTTTTTTCGAGCACTTCCTTATCATGCTCGGCTTTTAGTTGTACAAATTTTTCTTTTGCTTCAAGAAGTTTTTCTCTTTTAAGATTTTCAGATGTGGTTTTTGCCTCCGACAGCATTTTTTGAGCCTGCGATTCAGCCTCTTCAATTTGCTTTTTGGTGTTTGCGGCAAAAATAAACTTACCCGCCACTACACCGATAACCAGGCATATAAAACCAATTATGATCGACAAGACATTCGGTTCCATGAATTTTTAATTTAAACTGTTCTTTTATGTTTTTCCTTCCTATGTTCATTTGGGTCATAGTAAGTTGTAATGGGCGAAGATACAAAACAACAGGATTTGATCATGCCGGAATTTACGCCAAAACCATATTTCTATGTTATAAATAACGGGCGAATTCCTGTACAGCTACAAATTATAGTATTTTGCAGCATCAATACTATTGCATGAAAAGGCTGTTAATTATACTATTTGCGATGGTGCCGGTTTTAGCAATGGCACAAACTGAACAATCTAAAAGCTTTACAATTTCAGGCAGGCTTAAAAAAATGGGAGATAGTGCGGCCTGGGTGTTTTTGTACTATACATCGGGTAATAACAGAATGGTAGACAGTGTAAAAGTACAGAAGGAGAAATACCAGTTTGCGGGAAGTGTAGATGAACCCGTTTTATCGCGCTTAAGAATTAAATATACCTCAGCATCTGCGGATAATGAGCAACCGCTTAACATGAAACGAGACCTGGCTACGCTTTTTTTGCAGCCGGGGAAAATAAAAATAACCAGCGTTGATTCTTTTGCCAATATCCAGGTAAAAGGCGCCCCTGCGCACAAGGAGTATATGGAATTTGAGGCACTGAGTAAGCCCTATACCGATAGTATGCAGGCTCTTTCAACCCAATATGTTGAATATCGAAATGAAGGGAATAGCGCCCAAATGAAAGCAATTGAAAACAAAGCATTGATCCTGCAGGAAACGATCAGGGAGGATGTTTTTCAGCAATTTATTAAAGATCATCCCGCCTCACCTGTATCGTTGCTTGTATTGCAGCAATATGCGGGGCAGGATATTGATGTTGCTGAGGTTGAACCGCTTTTTAACCAGCTTTCACCCGCCGTACGATCCTATCCGTCGGCCATGCTATTGAAAGACCGCCTGGATATTGCCAGGCGAACCAGTATCGGGCAAATGGCAGCCGATTTTACCCAAAACGACACTTTGGGAAATCCGGTTACGCTTTCCTCTTTGAGGGGAAAATATGTATTGATTGATTTTTGGGCGAGTTGGTGCGGGCCCTGCAGGTCCGAGAACCCCAATGTGGTGAGAGCGTACAATAAGTATAAAGACAAAGGTTTCTCGATATTGGGGGTATCGCTCGACAGGCAGGGCGCTAAAGACGCCTGGTTGCAGGCAATACACGATGATGGATTAACATGGACCCAGGTAAGCGACCTGCAGTTCTGGAATAATGCTGTGGCACAATTATATGGTATTCAGTCTATTCCGCAAAATTTTCTACTTGATCCCACTGGAAAGATCATTGATAAAAACCTCAGGGGAGAGGATCTTGAGCGGAAACTGGAAGAACTGTTGAGTAGATAATATTCAGTCGCGTTAAAAAATCGCAGGATCATGTTGGAATACCTGCCTTTTGATTTTGCCATATAATAAATTCCACCTACCTTTGCCGCCCCAAAAAGTTCTTTTTGAATTTGGGAGTGATCCGCCGCGGCGGATGACGTTAACACCAAAAAATGTAAAAAAATGGCAAAAGAAATTACCGGCTATGTAAAGCTACAGGTAAAAGGCGGACAGGCCAATCCTGCGCCGCCTGTAGGTCCTGCGTTGGGTTCCAAAGGTGTCAACATCATGGAATTCTGCAAGCAATTCAATGCGCGCACGCAGGATAAAATGGGAAAAGTACTCCCCGTATTGATTACGGTTTTTTCCGACAAATCTTTCGAGTTTGTTATTAAAACTCCCCCCGCCTCTGTTCAGTTATTGGAAGCTGCTAAAGTGCAAAAAGGTTCTAAAGAACCCAACCGCAACAAAGTAGGTAAAGTAAACTGGGACCAGGTAGAACTTATCGCTAAAGATAAAATGCCTGACCTGAACTGCTTTACCGTGGAAAGCGCAATGCGCATGGTTGCCGGCACGGCACGCAGCATGGGAATTACTGTTGATGGTAAAGCTCCCTGGGAAAATTAATCTTCACTTTCCAAAAACTGAAAGAAAATGGCAATCAGCAAAAAAAGAAAAGCTTCGGAAGCTAAAATAGATAAAACAAAGATGTATTCGCTCAGGGATGCTTCCTCCTTAGTTAAGGAAGTGAATACTACAAAATTCGACAGCTCTGTTGACATTCACCTTCGCCTGGGTGTTGACCCTAAGAAAGCCGACCAGGCCATAAGAGGTACGGTAACCTTGCCTCACGGTACAGGTAAAACTAAAAGAGTATTGGTGCTTTGTACGCCCGATAAGGAAGAAGCTGCGAGAGCTGCCGGCGCCGACTATGTAGGACTGGATGAATTTGTTACAAAAATTGAAGGCGGATGGGTTGATGTAGACGTCATTGTGGCTACACCTTCTGTAATGCCTAAAATAGGTAAACTGGGTAAAATTTTAGGTCCACGTAACCTGATGCCCAATCCTAAAACAGGTACCGTTACCAACGATGTAGCAGCAGCGGTAAGTGAAGTAAAAGGTGGTAAAATAGCATTTAAAGTAGATAAAGCTGGTATTATTCACGCATCTGTAGGTCGCGTAAGTTTTGCGCCCGAAAAAATTGCGGAAAACAGCCAGGAATTTATCAACGCTATTATCAAGGCAAAACCATCAACGGCTAAAGGCACTTATCTTAAAAGTGCGTTCATGGCAAGTACTATGAGCCCTGGAATTGCTATTGACACTAAATCATTTATGAACTAATGCTTTAACGGCACAAAAATCTTTTTGTATGACCAAACAGGAAAAAAACGAAGTGATTGAATTGCTGAAAGGCAAGTTCTCACAATATAATAATTTTTATATCACCGATACAGAATCTTTAACTGTAGCGCAGATAGGTAAATTACGCAATGCCTGCTTCGATAAGCAGGTTGAAATGAAAGTGGCGAAAAACACCCTTATTAAGAAAGCCCTTGAGTCGTTAGATGGCGAAAGATTTACTGGCGTGTACGATTCGCTTAATAATGTAACGGCATTGTTGTTTTCTGAAAACGCCAAAGAGCCCGCTTTGATATTGAGCTCTTTCCGTAAAGAAAATAAAGGCGAAAAGCCACAGTTAAAAGCCGCTTTTATTGATGGAGATGTATTTGCCGGCGACGACCAGTTGCAGGTGTTAACTGCACTCAAGAGCAAACAGGATCTTATTGGTGAAATTATCGGCTTATTGCAATCGCCTGCTAAAAACGTGATGAGTGCATTGAATGCGGGTAACAAATTAGCAGGATTGATCAAAGCGTTAGAAGACAGAGCAAATTAACGAATGTCATAATTTGAAAATATGCTAATGCGCAATGGAATGCAACCTGCCATTCTCAAATTTTCAAATTAAAACATTTTCAAATTAACTTATCCCAGCCTGAGGGATAATATACACACAAATTTTTTTAATAGCTCCGCCGGAGCACAGGCAATGAAGGCGGAAAAAATTTGAAAACAATGGCAGATTTAAAAACATTTGCTGATCAGTTGGTAAACTTATCAGTAAAAGAAGTAAACGAATTAGCAAAAATCCTTAAAGACGAGTATGGTATTGAGCCTGCTGCCGCTGCTGTAGCTGTAGCTGCTGGTCCTGCTGCTGCTGGTCCTGTTGCTGAAGAAAAAACTGCATTCAATGTGGTGTTGAAAGCTGCAGGTGCTAACAAGCTCGGCGTGGTAAAAATCGTTAAAGATCTTACCGGCTTAGGTTTGAAAGAAGCTAAGGATTTAGTAGATGGCGCACCAAAACCAATTAAGGAAGGTGTTGCTAAAGCAGAAGCTGATGAAATCGCAGCTAAACTGAAAGAAGCAGGCGCTGAAGTAGAAATCGCTTAATTCTATTTGCAATTTATAGTAAGAGTCACTCCAGGTTTTGGGGTGACTTTTTTTATGAACTTGCTGAATGTGGCCTTTATGTACTAATCCACCCCGTCATCCTGGACGGCAGGTTCATTGTTGGCGGATACATTATTTAGGAATATTATTGCATACCCATAAAATGGGGTAAGGTCTATTCGCATTACTTAATACTAATTATTTACAGATGAAAAGAGTAGCGATAACAGGGATGGGTGTAATAAGCCCCCTCGGTAATTCAGTTAATGAGTTCTGGAAAAATATCGTTGAAGGTAAAAGTGGCGCTGGACCCATAACAAAATTTGACGCCTCCAAATTTAAAACCCGTTTTGCCTGCGAGGTAAAAGATTTCAATGCAGCAGACTATATAGATAGAAAAGAAATTAAGCGGTACGACCTTTTTACACAATATGCCATTGCGGCGGCCGACCAGGCCATAAACGATGCAAGGCTCAATTTTACTACGATGATTGAGGAAGAGCGTTATGAGGTTGGTGTAATATGGGCTTCCGGTAACGGAGGGATATTTACTTTTGAAGAACAGGTGAAAGAGTTTTATGCGGGCGATGGTACGCCGAGATACAACCCATATTTTATTCCTAAAATGATTGTCGATATTGCAGCGGGCGTTATATCTATCCGCCACAAGCTGCACGGGCCAAACTATTGCACTGTTTCTGCCTGCGCTTCTTCCAATACTGCCATTATCAGCGCATTTGATACCATACGTCTTGGTAAGGCAAACATTATTATAGCAGGAGGATCAGAAGCGGGTATTACCGGTGCTTCTGTGGGTGGATTTGGGGCAGCACAGGCCCTTTCAAAAAACAATGACGATCCGCAAAGGGCTTCGCGTCCTTTTGATAAAACACGCGATGGTTTTGTAATTGGCGAGGGTGCCGGTGCAGTGATACTGGAAGATTGGGATTACGCTGTAAAAAGGGGAGCACCCATTTATGCGGAAATGGTGGGTGGCGGTATGGCGGCAGACGCTTATCATTTAACCGGAACCCCGCCGGATGGCATCGGTGCTGCATTGGGTATTTCGAAAGCGTTGGCAGACGCGCAAATTGGTGCTGATAAAATTGATTATATCAATGCACATGCTACTTCTACAGGACTCGGCGATATGAGCGAACTGCACGGTATTAAGAAAGTATTTGGCAACCTGTCCGTTGCCGTGAGTGCCACCAAGTCTATGACCGGTCATTTACTGGGGGCCGCCGGCGCAGCAGAAAGTATCATCAGCATCTTATCGCTCAAAAACGATATTATTCCCGCAACGATTAATACAGAAACCCTGGATGAAAAAATTCCCGAAGGCATAAATATTATTTTGGGCAAGCCTGTAAGCAGGCCCGTGCATTATGTACTGAATAATACTTTTGGCTTTGGGGGGCATACCGCTACTTCGATATTTAAAAAGGTGTAAAAGAGTGAACGGATTATGCACTTTTCTCTTCTCTATACTCATTTTTTACCCATTGCATCAATCCTACTCATTGTTGTGATATTGTTTTCTCCTGCGTCATATTTTTGGCTGAAAAGGCCAAATAACTGAATCCGCACACATCCGTTTGCAATGGCAACTGAATTTTGGTAAGGTTATAGCCCGGCTTTTTACTTGCAATTGTAAGAGTATGACTTTACTTTAAGCCGAATAGGAACAGAGCCAACAGGCGCAATTTTTTTAAATATACCGCAACGTAATCTTACCTTTTTCACCACGTCCACCATTTTAATGAATCAGCAAAAACTCCCTTATTCCATCTATTAATGCCTGGGGAAAAACACCCAGCCAGCACAATACAATCGTCATGGCTACTAATGCGATATAGGTTGAAACATAAAAGAAGGGATGCAGTGTTTTTGGAATGTTGTTGGCGCCGGGTGCCGGCGTTGCGAACAACGTAGTGATAATTCGGAGGTAATAATATAACCCTATGACGCTGGTCAATACCAATACAACAACCGGCAGCCAGAGTTGCTGCTGCACGCCGGTAGCCAATATAAAGAATTTGGCCACAAAACCTGCTGTGAGCGGTATGCCTGCAAGCGACAAAAGAGAAATAGTGAGTACACAGGTTAATATTGGCCGGGTATGGAACAATCCCCGGTAAATAGCAAGGTCTTCCGCATCTTTAATGCGCGTGGACAGTATGGTGATAACGCCAAATATTGATAAAAGGGTTACGGCATAGGCCATCAGGTAAAAGGCCGCCGCTTCTACGCCGGCGGCATTACCGGGGAGAAAGGCCACCATCAGGTAGCCGAAATGGGCGATAGAAGAGTAAGCTATCAGACGTTTAATATTTTGTTGCTGAAGGGCTAACAGGTTCCCCACAATCATAGACGCCATGGCAATAGCAGAAAGAACAGCGATCGTCAATGAATTGTGCTGAAGGTTAACCGCCTGGGCAAATCGCAGCAATACCGCAAATACGCCAATTTTTGAAATTGTGGCTATAAAAGCACCCACGGGTGAGGGCGCTCCCTGGTATACATCGGCTGCCCAAAAATGAAAAGGAACCAATGCCAGCTTAAAGCCAATGGCTACGAACATAATACCAAAACCCGCCAGGAATAAAACAGAGGGATCGGAAGCGGTTGTTTTTTGGGCAATGGCATTAAATTCCATACTGCCGGTATCCATATAGATCAACGCCATACCAAATAGAAGGAATGCGGATGACACTGCTGCCAGCACCAGGTATTTGATACCGGCTTCCACAGCATTGTTGCGGTTACGCAGGTAAGCGATGAGGGCATATAAACTTACACTTAATATTTCAAGCGCTATGAACAGCGAAATAAAATGCCTGCTGATGGTTAACAGGGCCGCGCCCAGCGTGGCGAGGAATAAAAGGATGTAATATTCTTTGGGGTTTTCTTCCCGCTCTTCAAAATAGATATAGGAAAATAAACCTACCACCATCATAGAAAAAATGATAATGCCGGTAAACAGAGCGCCAAATCCATCCACGATAAACAGGGGTGGTACTTCGCGCGGGAGCGTGTCTTTCACATACCACATGGAGAAGATGACCAGGCAGGCCATCAGGAATCCCACCACCTGTATAACGGTGTGGCTCATGCGAAAGGCAATGAGTAATATCACCACCACGGAGGCCGCTGCCAGCACCATGAAGGGAAGAAGTGCCTGTAGTTCGAGTTCGTTCATATTGTAAATGCTATATCAATGCCGGTTAGCCATTCTTGCTAACCTGTTTATTTTTTTATTGCTACGAGGTTTTCCACAACGCCTTTCACTGTATCCATTACAGTTTGTGGAAAGAAGCCTAAAACAACAATACTGACGGTTAATGCCGCCATCGTTACCATTTCCCTTGCACTCAGGTCCTTTAACGGTGAAGCCGCTTTGGTTGGCCCCAAAAATACTTTCTGCATCATGCGTAATGCATAAAAGGCAGAAAAAATTAGTCCGAGTGTGGCCAAAACCGTTAACGTGGCATTGGCCGCAAACGAACCAATCAAAACCAGGAACTCTGCAATAAAATTACCCAGCATAGGCAGGCCCAGAGACGCCATGGTAAACACCAGCGCTATGCCGCCCATAGTTGGCATAGCTGTCCATAAGCCACCCATCTGGTTAATATCCCTGGTATGTAAACGCTCTTTGAGTGCACCTGCGATCACGAATAAAGCGCCCGTACTTATTCCGTGCGTAATAATCTGGAGCACTACGCCCTGCATGGCTATTTCATTAAAAGCAAATACACCCAGCAGTACAAATCCCATATGGCTAACCGACGTATACGCGATCAACCGTTTGAGATCGGTTTGTGCAAAAGCGAGGAAGGCGCCATATATAATTCCTATTGCGGCAAATAACATCGCCCACCAGGCAATATCCTGCGCCTGCTGAGGGAATAGTGTAATCACAAAACGGATGATACCATAAGCGCCGGTTTTTAATAGCAATCCCGCCAGTATTAAGCTGCCTGCAGTCGGCGCTTCGCTATGTGCATCGGGCAGCCAGCTATGGAACGGCACCACCGGAAGCTTGATGATAAATGCAATCAGAAACCCCATCATGATCCATTTCGCGGTAGTCGCTTCAGGGGCGGCATGGAGCAGGTCAAAATAGTCAAAAGAATAGATACCGGTTTGCTGGGCGTGAATAAAATACAAAGCCAGTATGGATAATAGCATTAACAATCCGCCTGCCTGGGTAAAAATAAAAAACTTATAGGAGGCATACCTGCGGTTGGTATCGCCCCATATGGAAATCAGAAAATACATGGGTACCAGCATCACCTCCCAGAAGAAATAAAACAGGAAGAGATCCATCGCTACAAACACCCCGCAGATGCCGGCCAGGGTCCACAGCAGGTTGAAGAAATAAAAGCCTTGCTTTTCTTTGATCTCCTTCCAGGAACAAAGCACGGCTAATGTGCCCAGAAAAAAAGTAAGCAGCAACAGCACGAGGCTAAGCCCATCCAGGGCCAAATGAAAACCTATGCCGAAGGCAGGTATCCAGTTGGTTTTGTAGTCAATAAACCATACACCGCTGGCCGGATCGGCATCTTTATACTGCACGTATAAGCACGACACCATAATCAACCCAGCAATGGTGCAGCACAGTGCGATCCATTTCGCAGCATGTTTATTCCACCGGGCAACCAGCCAGCTTAACAACCCGCCAATAAGCAATAGTGTTATTATCCATACCAGTATCATAATAGTTGCATGGTTATGATGAATAAAATGCCTATGAGCACACCTGCTATATACCAGCGCAGTGAACCATTTTGTGTAATAGATAGCAAGCGGCCTAGCGCAACATTCAACTGCGCAATGCCATTATAAAGCCGGTCAAATATGTCTTTTTTATTGATCCGGGTAATGAAGAGGAAAGGCTGCACAAACACGGTATCGTACAATTCGTCAAAACCCCATCCGTTTAGCAAAAAATTTCTGATGGATAGCATTGCGGGTGATTGTCTCCATTTTTCGAGTGTCACTTTTTCCTGGTAGTACAACACATAGGCCATATAAACGCCACCCAATGTTACCAGCACGGCTATTCCCTGGAAAATAAATTCCGAAGGAAGATTTTCTTTGAGTACTACGGCGGGCAGCACTTTTTGCACCTGTTCCGAAAATAAATTGAGATGCAGCAGGTTATGTGGCCATTCCATAAATCCGCCTACAATGGAAATAACAGCCAAAATGATAAGGGGCAGTATCATTCGCTTTCCAGGCCGTTCACCAATATGTGTTTTCATTTCACCCCAAAATACCACCAGCATTAGGCGTGTGGTATAGAATGCCGTTATAAAAGCGCCCGTAATAGCGAGTAGCCATAAAAACGCATTGCCGTTTTCTGAGCTCCATGCATACCATAATATGGGATCTTTACTAAAGAAGCCGGCGGTAATTAAGGGCAAAGCGGCGAGAGATGCAGCACCAGCGAGGAAAGTGAGAAATACGGTGCGCATGCTGTTTTTCAATCCCCCCATTTTAAAAATATTATGCTCATGATGGAGTGATTCAATAACGACGCCTGCAGCAAGGAACAGCAGCGCTTTAAAGAATGCATGTGTGAAGAAATGAAAGATAGCAGCGCTCCATGCACCTACCCCCAATGCCAGGAACATATAACCAATCTGGCTGATGGTAGAGTAAGCAAGTATCCTCTTAATATCTGTTTGCACCATAGCGCTGCAACCTGCCATCAATAGAGTGAGCGCACCAATAACAGCAATAAGGCTCATGGCCAACGGCGAAAACTGGAATAATACATGCAAGCGTGCAATAAGATAAACCCCTGCTGTAACCATCGTTGCAGCATGTATCAATGCGCTCACTGGCGATGGGCCGGCCATGGCATCAGGCAACCAGGTTTGTAAGGGGAGTTGAGCCGATTTACCTATGCCACCTGCCAGTAACAAAATAGCAATCAGGGTACCGTTGTTTGCTCCATTGGCAAAATGCTGTGGAACCTCATTAAGAATAAGCGGAATTTGAAGGGTGCCTATTTCTTTAAATAAAAGAAATAAGCCTATAGCCATAGCCGTGTCGCCAATGCGGGTAATAAAGAAAGCTTTGTTGGCTGCATGACAATTAGCAGGCGTTTCGTACCAGAAGCCAATGAGCAGGTAACTGCATAGTCCAACACCTTCCCATCCCAGGTACAAGAGCACGAGGTTGTCGGCCATTACCAGTATCAGCATAGAACATACAAACAAATTCATGGAGGCGAAAAAACGGGCATAGTCGCGGTCATTGCGCATGAAGGCGGTAGAATAAATATGAATGAGTGCGCCAACAAATGTGATAATGAACATGAAAATGAGCGATAATGCATCCACGCTTAAACTAACCGATACCGATAACTGCCCTACGCTGAACCAGTTCCATAATAATTGTGCGTAAACACCGTTGGCTGGTGGGGTTTGCAGAAAGCCGATGCCCAGTGCGATCGTAATAAGCGCTGCAGTGCATACGGAGCCGGCACCAATCCATGCGATGAGGCTCCTGCTCAAATGCCGGCCTGCCAGGGATAAGATCAGAAATCCCAGCAGCGGCAGTGCCGGTATTAGATACAAATACTGATGCATGCAACTTCCGTTATGAGTTAAACAATTTGCTCAATTT
>CAYMKT010000003.1:50948-61481 GCA_964391065.1 uncultured Terrimonas sp.
TATGGTCAGGTCAGTCGGCAACTTTTTCATCTCTCAATGCTTTTAAATCTCCTACATCCAATGTTTTATTCTGATGCTGAATTTGCAGTACCAATGCCAGTCCTATTGAAACTTCAGCCGCAGCCATCGCCAGGATAAATAAAAACATCACCTGCCCGTCGGGCTGTTGCCATTTGGCGCCAGCGGCTACAAAGGCCAGTCCTGCGGCGTTTAACATAATCTCCACGGAGATGAGCATGAAAATCACATTCTTTCGCGTTAGCGTACCTATCAAACCCAATACAAAAAGTACTGCCGCCACAATTAAAACGGTATGAGCATTGAGATGATTCATTGGTGATTTATCGTTTGTTGTTTATCGTTTATGGTTTCCTCATCCTCATATTCCACTCTTCCACATTTTTAAATTGTCTCCTCCTGTAAAAACCGGTGAAGCGTCTTTTCTTTTTGCTTTCCAATATGCGCGGCCCCCACAATGCCTGCCATCAGCAAAAAGCCAATCATTTCCAGCGCAATGATATATTCGCCAAATAGCGATAACGATACTTTTCGCGGATCAACAACGGCAATTTCCATGGGGGTATCTATTCCTTTTACCAGCAAAAAAATCAGCTCTGCTAATAAAATCAGTACCAGTAGTGATGGGCCAATCCATATTTTGGGTTGAAGCCAGTTTTTTTCCCTCAGTGCGGTGTCCTTACCGAGGTTTAGCATCATTACTACAAAAATGAACAACACGATGATAGCTCCGGCATATACAATTACTTCAAGTACCGCTATAAAAGGGGAACCGAGTGACAGGAAAATCATTGCGGCGGCCAGGAAGGAGGCCACCAGGTATAGTAATGCGTGCACCGGGTGATAGCGCGTAATAGCCAACAGGGTTGCAATAATGGCAACAAAAGATGATATGTAAAATAATAAGGTCATCATTCTTTCATCTGTTGGTTTTCTTTTGAATCAGTTTAATACGCTCAATATAGAAGCCTTATCACTAGGGCAATAAACTTTTGAGGTCTACCGGTGGTTCCTCATTTTCACCTTCACCCTTTGATTTCACCCCGGCATCCATTCCTGCCACTTTGTAAAAATTATAACCGGGATATTTTCCCTGGCTATTAATCAACAGGTCTTCTTTTTCAAAAACCAGGTTTTGCCTGTTGTATTCGGCCATTTCAAAATCCGGTATAAGCTGTATAGCATAAGTTGGACAAGCCTCTTCGCAGTAACCGCAGAAAATGCATCTCGAGAAATTGATCCTGAAGAATTCAGGATACCTTCGTCCGTCCTCATCTTCTGTAGCCTGAAGCGCTATACAATCTACCGGGCATGCCACGGCACATAGGTAACAGCCCACGCATCGTTCGCCGCCATCAGGGTCTTTGGTTAAAACAATGCGTCCCCTCCAGCGTGGGTGCAGTTTTATTTTTTCTTCCGGGTATTGAATGGTTTCCTTTTTATGGAACAGGTGCAAAAAAACCAGCCACATCGTTCTAAAATTGCTTAGCATATTTTACCTCCATCTCCTTTATAGCAGTTTTGCAACAGCCAGGAGATATTTTTTTGATGATTTATCCTTATCAATCCATATAACCTTCTTCATGCTCACATTTCCGGCATCTCCATATTTTCAGCTTCCCCGCAACCACAAAGCAATGGCGCCTGTAATCATTAAGTTCGCCAGTACCAATGGTAACAATATTTTCCATCCGTATTCAATCAGTTGATCGTATCTCGGCCGGGGTAAAGAAGCCCTGAGCAATATGAATACACCAATAAAGAAAAATGTTTTTAGTGCGAACCAGGCCAGTGGTGGCAGAAAAGAAGGTCCCAGCCAGCCGCCAAAAAACAGGGCTACCATCATAGCTGATATGAGCGTGATGCCGAGATATTCGCCAATAAAAAACATTCCGAATTTCATTCCTGAATATTCCGCGTGATAGCCGGCAATCAATTCACTTTCAGCTTCGGGAATATCAAAGGGCAACCGATGAGTTTCCGCTATTCCTGCAATAAAGAAAACAAGAAATCCAATGGGTTGGGTTACAATAAACCACATACCCCGTTGAGCTTCTATAATGTCACCCATATTAAAAGAGCCGGAAAGCATTACAACACCCATCAGCGATAAGCCCATGAAAACTTCGTAGGCGATCATTTGCGAAGCGCCGCGTAAGGCTCCAAGCAATGCATATTTGTTATTGGATGCCCATCCTCCCAGCACTATGCTGTACACACCTATCGAAGACATAGCCAGGAAAAAAAGCAAACCGATATTGAGGTCGGCAACCACTATACCCGGCGCAAATGGAATAATAACGAAACTCAGCAACACACTTCCTACAACAATGGCCGGTGCTAATATAAAAACCCACTTATCGGCGAAGGGAGGAATCCAGTCTTCCTTAAAAAATAACTTTAGCGTATCGGCCAAAACAATGAGTATTCCTAATGGCCCCGCACGGTTAGGACCCAGCCTGTCCTGCCACAACGCCAGCAGCCTTCGTTCTACCCAAATAAGCCCGGCGGCGATATTGAGTAGTACGAATAGTACACCCAACACGATCCAGATATGTTGCATAACCGTCATACCTTAATTTTTACCCATGATGCCCATGGCAAAGCAGGTGTTTCCCGGTAGCCGGAAGGAACCAGTACTATTCCACTATTTAGTTTCGCGTTAATTTTTAAGGGTAGGGTATATTCCAAATCTTTTTTCTCGATAGTAACAGGCATTCCATCTTTTGCCCCTAAGTTTTCCGCATCCTGTTTCGACAAGATGATATAAGGCTCCGGAACAAACTCCTCCAACTCTTTTGTGTAAATACTTAGCTCTGCAGAACCAAAAAGATGGAATTGCGGTAATAACAAATATTTGCCGGATACCGGAACAAAGGCTTCGGGATAATCTTTAAAGAGACGTGCTATTTCCTCCTTTTTGTTATTAAACAAACAAACGCCTGGTTCTTTTTCCAACAACTCACCACCAGGTTCCTGTTGATATTTGTTAACAGACTGAACCGAGTTCCAGCCCGGCGACCAGAAATAGGGGATCATGGAAGACGGGGGCATGCCGCCGTATCCTTCCATGGTATAGCTAAGAGAAGAGTCCTCATCCTGTAAAGGTTTGGGTTCACTCACGGCAATATCGGCCTGCATTGCCGTGCGGCCGCTATAACGGTGCGGCTCACGTGGAATAAGCTGCCCGTTAATACGAAAGCTATGAGGACGCATTGCATGGGCGATATTTTCAAAATGAGGTATTGCCGTTTCAAGCGCAACCAGCAACTCATCCGGATGTATTTGCGCAGCTTTATCAGTGTCGTCCCTCAGGTCTTTCATTTTTTGGAGCCACCTCCAGCTTTCCCTGATAAGGGAATTGACCGGCACAAACACCTGGTAAAAATGCTGAGCCCTGCCTTCGTTGTTTACCAAGGTACCATCGCCTTCAGCAAAAGTGGCGACAGGTATCACCACATGCGCCTTTTCTGTGGTCTGGTTATGTAAAGTATCCAGCACTACCAGGTTTTTGCACAGCGAAATGAACTGATCAACTTTAGCAGCGGGGATGAACCGGTATAAGTCATTCTCCGCTACGATAACAGTGCAATTATGATCTTCTTTTACCCTGTTCAAGGCACTTTCAAATGAAGAAGGCTGCATTAATGCCAGGCCCATGCTGTTGCATTCATCGAGTACAAAAGCAATCCCGGCTTTTCTCTCCGCATTGTTTAATGAGCAGGCAATATTGAAGGCTGCTTTAATGGTCGCTTCGCTGTAACAGGAAGTACCGCTGATAATGACAGGGCGCTTAGATTTTTGTAAGGCATCGGCGACTTTTTTTGCAACTGCCATATCCTTTTCTTCCATTTTGGAAGGAAGCGCTATGGCAGGGTTCAGAAAATGAGCTATTGCAAAACCCATACGGGCTATATTATCGGGCGATCCGTTTTCAGCAACGGTGCAAATTTCATCCAGCGGCGAAGATAGCATCGTAATACCAGCGAGGAAGCCTTTTTTCTCCTGCACGTATTCTTTAATAGCGGCATCGTGCCAGGCAGATAAAGAGGTTTGTTGTGTGGCATCCGAAGCGGCGGTTTTCATCACTGCTTGCCGGATCGCCAAAGCCATCACAGGCGCTGTGTTCCACACATCTTCTCCCATAATCAAAACAGCATCTGCATCTTCAATGTCTTTCAGCGAGGCGCTTTTTACTTCTCCTGTTTGTAATAATTTAATAATGCGCCGTTGCAGGTAAGCTAAATCTTCAGTTATTCCCTGGTAAAAGTTTTCGTTTCCTACCAATTGCATCAACGAAAAATTGCTTTCCATGGAAGCCCTTGGCGATCCAATGCCAATGACCGTGGAGTTAGTGAACAACTTTTTTAAATGACCCGATAAAGTTCCCTCATCTACAGCTTCTATGGCATTGTGGCGGAGGATCGGTTTTTGTATCCGGTTGATACTATTCACAAACTCGTAACCAAATCTTCCTTTATCGCAAAGAAAATAGCCGTTCACATCGCTGTTGTAGCGGTTTACAACAGACCGCAGTTTGCCGTAACGCTCCCCGGCAATAATGTTGCATCCTAAACTACAATGCTGGCAAACGGAAGGAGCAGCCGTAAGATCCCATTTTCGGGTATAATGTTTTTTTAATGTTTTATCGGTAAACACGCCGGTGGGGCATACCTCGGCAAGGTTACCACTGAACGGGCTTTGCAACACCCCATCCTGCTCTCTTCCAAAGTACACATGATCGTGCGCGCCAAATACATTCAGGTCATCGCCGCCGGCATAATCGCGGTAAAATCGTACACAGCGGTAGCACTGAATACAGCGATTCATTTCGTGATGTATGAGCGGACCGAGGTATTGATTGGTATAGGTTCGTTTCTTGAATTCAAAACGCCGGTAATTGTGGCCGGTCATAACGGTCATATCCTGCAAATGGCAACTGCCGCCTTCATCACAAACCGGGCAATCGTGGGGATGGTTTGTCATCAGCCATTCAATAACCTGCTCTCTGAAGGCCCTGGCCGATGAGTCGGCAATAGAGAACCGCAGGCCGTCCCTTACATTTTCCATACAGCTCATTACTATTTTTCCGCTGTTATCCCGCTCATCCTTGAATACTTTCACAGCACATTGCCTGCAGGCGCCTACACTTCCCATGGCGGGGTGCCAGCAAAAATAGGGGAGATCGAAGCCAAGACTCAAGCTGGCTTCCAGCAGGTTTTTACCTGCTTTCACTTCATATGGTTTGTTATCGATATAAATAGTAGGCATAAGCCGTTTTATTAATATGGGCATTTCTTCTCCCTGATATGCCTGTCGAAATCTTCCCTGAAATATTTAATGGCGCTTTGCAGTGGTTCCATTGCTCCGGGGGCAAGCGCACAAAAAGTATTACCTGGTCCAAGCAATTGTGTATGCATCTGCAACAAGTCTAAGTCTTCATCTTTACCTTCTCCTTTTTCAAGCGCCAATAGTATTTTTTCAACCCATGGAAGTCCTTCTCTGCAGGGTGTACACCAGCCGCAGCTTTCCTGTGCAAAAAAATGCTGCAGATTATGCACAAAGCCAACCGGGCAGGTAGCATCATCCATCACTACCAGGGTACCGGTGCCTAAGCGACTGCCCGCTTCGGACACTGACTTAAAATCCATTTTAATATCCATGTGCTGTTCTGTTAAAAAATCGGTGGAGGCGCCTCCCGGTAAAACTCCTTTCAGGTGAAATCCTTTTTTCATGCCGCCGGCGTGTTCTTCGATCAATTCGCGCAAGGTTACGCCCATTGGGAGTTCCCACGCACCAGGTTTATTTACTTTGCCACTTACGCCATATATTTTTGTACCACCATCATCGCTATAACTCAAACCGCGGAACCAATCTGCGCCATTGTTTACAATATGCGGAATGCAGCAAAGTGTTTCTACATTATTAACAATGGTAGGTTTACCAAACAGTCCGCTTACCTGTGGAAATGGAGGCTTTGCCCTTGGCGTTGCCCTTTTTCCCTCAAGGGCATTTAATAAAGCCGTTTCTTCCCCGCACATATATCTTCCTACGCCGGTGTGCAGGTGCATGTCGAGGTTGAACCCTGAGCCCATGATATTTTTTCCAAGGTAGCCGGCATCGTATAATTCCTGTATGGATTTTTCTATAACCTCCGCTGCTTTTTTATAGGCCCATCGCAGGAATACATAAGAGATGTTTGCCTGTATTGCAAAGGCCGCAATGATCATCCCTTCTATCAATTGGTGCGGATTGCCTTCGAGCAATACCCTGTCTTTAAAGGTTCCCGGTTCCATTTCATCGGCGTTGGCAACCAGGTATTTTGTTTTTGGCGCATCCGCACCCATCGGAACAAAGCTCCATTTCATGCCGGTATTAAATCCTGCCCCACCGCGTCCTTTCAGGTTGCTTTTTTGCACCAGTTGCTGCACTTCCTGCGGCGACATGTTTTTCAAAACATGCTGTAAAGCGGTATAGCCACCCGTCATGCTATATTCCTTCAGGTTAAGGGCTTGCCTTCCTGCGTGAATATTTTTTGTGAGCGGCCGTTCCATATTTTCAAAAGAGATTTTTGTTTGTTTCCTGGTGTTAATTACTGATATTTTTTCAAGACGTCATCCAGCATATCTATCGTCACATCATGGTATAAATCATGGTCTATCATTAATGCCGGCGCACGATCGCAACATCCGAGGCAGCAATTGGGCAGCAGGGTGAAACGTTGATCTGTAGTGGTTTCACCAAATCGTATTTTCAATTTTTCCTCCAAAGCTTCCTGCAGCTTTTTATACCCCATTACATAACAAGAAATACTATCGCAAAGCAGTATAACATGTTTCCCAACAGGTTTCCGAAAGATGAGATTGTAAAAAGTGGCTACACTATCCACTTCCGCCGCGCTCATTTCAAGATACCCGGCAATAGCCGTTATACTGTCATCGTCAATCCAGCCCCGGTATTGCTGCACAATTTTCAATGCTTCAATGACCGCCGCTTTTTTATAAGGCACTCTTGCGGCCTCATGATCAATTGCCCGTATTTCGTCGTTAGATAACATAGCTCCCGTTACCGGTAATCAATATTATTTTATGAACAGTTCTCTTATGTAAAATGAATAATAACTTTTTTAATTCCTTTATTGTATAACTCCTTCACAGTTCCCCATTCTCAAATTTCTACGGTTGCTACCGGTCAATATCCGCCAGCACAAAATCAACGCTTCCCAATATAGAGAGCAGGTCGGCAACTGTGTAACCCTTACTGATATAGGGCACCATCTGCATGTGCGGGAATGAGGGCGTTCTGATTCTCACCCGGTAAGGAGCAGTACTTCCATCGCTGGTAAGATAATAACTGTTGGCTCCCTTGGTAGCTTCAATGCAACTCATGGCTTCGCCGGGTGGAATAACAGGCCCCCAGCTCACATTCAGGAAATGGGTGATTAGTGTTTCTATATCCTCCATGGTATGCTTTTTTATTGGAGGGGTGGTTAGCGGATGATCTGCCTTATAACTGCCTTCCGGCATATTGTTCAGGCATTGCTCCACTATCCTCAAACTTTGCCGCATTTCTTCTACCCGCACAACCGAACGGTCGTAGCAATCACCATTATGCGCAATTGGAATATCAAAGTCGAACATTTCATAACCAGAATAAGGACGTTTTTTTCTAAAATCCCATTCAAGTCCGCACGCTCTTAAACCCGCGCCCGTTACGCCCCATTCGATGGCTTCCTCGAGGGTATATACGCCAATTCCTTTGGTTCGGGCTTTAAAGATGCTGTTGCGCATCACCATATTATTATATTCCCGAAGTTGTTTTGGGAAATGATCAATGAAACGACGAACTAATTCCTCCCAGCCTTTTGGCAAATCCTGCGATACCCCCCCAATGCGGAACCAGTTAGGATGCATACGCCCACCACAAATAGCTTCTACAATATCGAAGATTTTTTCGCGGTCGGTAAACATGTAAAATACGGGCGAAAGTTGGCCTACATCCTGGGCAAAAGTGCCCAGCCATACCAGGTGGCTGGCAATACGGAACAGTTCACACAACATTACCCGAATCACTTTCACCCGGTCTGGCACTTCAATGCCCGCGAGTTTTTCAACTGCCAGCAGGTAAGCAAGATTGTTCATTACGCCACCCAGATAATCAACACGGTCGGTATAAGGAATATACGTATGCCAGCTCTGTCTTTCCCCCATTTTTTCGGCGCCCCTGTGGTGAAACCCAATTTCCGGAACAGCGTCAATAATATCTTCTCCATCAAGTTGTAATATAATGCGAAGCACCCCGTGTGTGCCGGGGTGTTGGGGGCCAATATTGAGGAACATAAAATCGGCATCATCGCTTTCCCTTTCCATACCCCATTCCTCCGGCTTGAAACGCAAAGCTTCCTGCTCTATATCCTGCTTTTCATCCCACAATTGATAAGGACCCATTTCGGTTGCGCGGGCCGGATGCTCTTTGCGCAAAGGGTAGCCCTTCCAGGTAAGCGGCATCAGGATGCGCGTGAGGTGGGGGTGCCCATCGAAACGGATGCCAAACATATCATACACTTCTCGTTCGTACCAGTTCGCGTTTTTAAAAAGGGGCGTGATGGTTGGAAGGGAAGGGTATTCACCCTGCAAAGGTACTTTGAGGCGAATAAAAACATTTTTGGCGTAAGAAAACAGATGGTAAACAATAGTGAAATCGGAAGCGGGCGTTCCTGTTTTCTTTGTTTTGTTACGCTCATCTATGCCACTGAGGTCGTATAGGAATAAAAAAGAATGTTGAGGGCTTGATTTCAGTTCTTGTATTACGGGTACAATATTTTCCTTTGGTACCCAAAGCGTAGGTATCTCATCAACTGTTTGTTGTTGCTGAAAAACATCGGCGCCGAAGCGCTCCTGCAGATGCTGTAATATGGCATTAGCAAGCTGCATGCAGTTCGCGATTTTATTCCTGTTATACAATCCCTGCTACACTTCATCCACACCCTTAAATTCTACCATGTTTCTTCTTTCTTCTTTTTTCCGTTCTTTCATGGAAACAGGCTCTGGTTTAATAATTCCTTGCTCTCCTATTACCCAGCTTAAGGGTCGTTTTTCCTTTCCAACTGCATCTGCAAGTGTTAAAAGCCCATGCATAAAAGCATCCGGCCGGGGCGGACAGCCCGGCACATATACATCAACCGGTAAAAATTTATCTACACCCTGCACTACGCTATAGATATCATACATTCCACCGCTGTTGGCGCAACTGCCCATTGATATCACCCAGCGCGGTTCCATCATCTGCTCATGCAAGCGTTTAATGATAGGAACCATTTTTATAAAAACCGTTCCGGCTATAACCATTACATCTGCCTCACGTGGCGTGCCGCGAATCACTTCTGCACCAAAACGGGCAACATCGTATTTGCTGGTAATGCTGGTTGCCATTTCAACAAAACAGCAGCTCAATCCAAAGTGAAAGGGCCACATTGAATTTTTACGGCCCCACGCCAAAAGGTCCTGCATGGAAGTGAGCATAATACTTTTGCTCACAGCTTCTTCCATACTGCCGGAACCTGCCGTATTACCTGTTGCATCGCCTGCCTTGCTCACCCACCATTTCATTTTTTGCTGTTTATTTTTTTCACTTGCATCACTTTTAATAGTTTCTTACCATTAAGTCCAATGTTTAATGCCCCTATCCCCCACTCATAAATTAATACCACTACCAGTTGGGCTACAAATACTGAGGCGCCTATATATCCCTTCCATCCTAATTCATAAAATCCCAAGGCCCAAAGCATGATAAATACCACTTCCACATCAAAAATTACAAACAGCATCGCCACTAAATAAAACTGTGCAGAAAAGCGAAGCCTTGCCGAACCCGTTTGTTCAATACCGCCTTCGTATGGTTTACCGGTAGACCGTTCGCTGTGATGCTCTCCGAGTACATAGGATAGGGAGAGTATGGCTACAAGTAAAAACAATACTATGCCTCCGTATAACAGCAGCGGCCATAATGCTGCAGTATGCATTTCTTTTTCCGGCATAGAATAATATTATTTATGCATTAATTAAAAACGCGCATTTGCGAGTTCTTAATCGATGGGAAAAAAGATAGATTTAATATCGTTTAACTAGAAATATAATGCTCAAGATGTTCAATGATAACATCTTTCTGACTGATAATATGGTTTACCAGGTCGCCGATAGAAACGAGACCAACCAGTTTTCCATTTTCGAGTACAGGTAAATGGCGGATAAATTTTTGGGTCATCAACTTCATACAATCATCAATATCTGTGTCGGGAGTAACAAAAATTGGCCGTTCGGTCATGATGTCGCGGACCAATGTTTCTTTTGAGGAGCGCCCTTTTAGAATTACTTTTCGGGCATAATCGCGTTCTGTAAATATTCCGTCTAATTTACCATCATCTTCTATTACAACAAGAGACCCCAGGTTATTGTCCTCGAGGGATTCCAGTGCTTCATATACAGAACTATCGGGACTTACAGTATATACCATGTT
>CAYMKT010000003.1:61581-63209 GCA_964391065.1 uncultured Terrimonas sp.
ATTATGGACAGTAATGACCTTGAACGTGAACGGGGCATTACCATTTTTAGCAAGAACGCGTCTGTTATATACAAAGATGTAAAAATCAATGTGATAGATACTCCTGGTCACGCCGACTTTGGCGGTGAAGTAGAAAGGGTGTTGAAAATGGCTGATGGTGTGTTGTTGCTGGTGGATGCATTTGAAGGTCCAATGCCACAAACCCGTTTTGTGTTGCAGAAGGCTTTGCAATTGAATCTTAAACCGATGGTGATCATTAATAAGGTAGATAAACCAAACTGCCGCCCCGATGAAGTGCATGATGCCGTGTTTGATTTGTTTTTCAATTTAGATGCTACAGAGGAGCAACTGGATTTTCCTACTTTTTACGGATCAGGTAAGAACGGCTGGTTTAATGATTCACTCACTCCTTCTGAAGATATTACTCCTTTACTGGACGGCATTTTAAAATACGTGCCGGAGCCTAAAGTGAATGAAGGTCCGTTGCAGATGCAGATCACTTCGTTGGACTATTCCTCGTTTTTAGGTCGTATTGCGGTGGGTAAGGTTACACGCGGAGTTGTTAAGGAAGGGCAACCGATTGCCCTGGTGCAGGCCGACGGATCAATAAAGAAATCCAGGGTTAAAGAATTATATGTTTTTGAATCGTTGGGTAAGAAGAAAGTTACAGAAGTAATAGCCGGTGATATTTGCGCCATTGTTGGACTGGAAGATTTTAACATTGGCGATACGATAGCAGATGCAGAAACGCCCGAAGGATTACCCGTGATCAGTGTAGATGAGCCTACCATGAATATGCTCTTCAGTATCAACAATTCTCCTTTCTTTGGCAAAGACGGGAAATTTGTGACAAGTCGCCATTTGCGCGACCGGCTGATTAAAGAAACCGAAAAGAACCTGGCGCTTAAGGTGGTGGACAACGACAATGGAGATAGTTTTATGGTGTATGGCCGTGGTATATTGCATTTAGGCATATTAATAGAAACCATGCGCCGTGAAGGGTATGAGCTAACCGTTGGACAGCCGCAGGTAATTGTAAAAATCATTGATGGTAAAAAGTGCGAACCTTTCGAGACTTTAGTAATAGATGTGCCTGAAGAATTTGCCAGTAAGGCTATTGACCTGGTTTCGCGCCGGAAAGGCGAAATGCTGATCATGGAAACCAAAGGCAATATGCAGCACCTTGAATTCGACATTCCTTCGCGCGGATTAATCGGTTTGCGTACCCAACTGCTCACTGCTACTACCGGCGAAGCGGTGATGGCGCACCGTTTTAGCGAGTACAAGCCATGGAAAGGCCCTATTCCCGGAAGAAACAACGGCGTATTACTTTCTAAAAGCCAGGAAAAAACAACAGGTTATTCCATTGATAAATTACAGGATCGCGGAACCTTTTTTGTTGATCCGGGTGAAGATGTGTATGCCGGGCAAATTATTGCGGAGCATATTAAGCCGGGTGACCTGGTAGTAAATGCTACTGAAGGAAAAAAACTTACCAATCACCGTGCCAGCGGAAGCGATGACGCCACCCGTATAGCTCCAAAAACGCTTTTAACGCTGGAGGAATGCATGGAGTATATCCAGCATGATGAATGTATCGAAGTTACACCCAACCATATTCGTATGCG
>CAYMKT010000004.1:0-29427 GCA_964391065.1 uncultured Terrimonas sp.
TGGCATAAAAAGGAAACTGGCTCAGCGTAGCGCTGTCGCCGATCACCACTAATTTTTTCCGGGCACGGGTCATGGCCACATTCATGCGTCGAATATCCGAAAGAAAGCCGATTTTGTTTTCCGCGTTGCTGCGGGTCATACTGATGTACACAATATCGCGCTCCTGGCCCTGGAAACTGTCAATGGTATTCACCGAAATTTTATCGCCATATGCATGCAGTGCTGTGGTATGCTGCAACTGCTCTTTTAATAATTGGATCTGCTGCCGGTAGGGAGAGATAACAGCTATTGAAGGAAAGTTATGGGGCTGGTAATGTGTGCTCAGTTCTGTAACTAATTGTGTAAGATGTTTAAAAACAAAAGCTGCTTCTTCCGGGTTTGAGGTACTGGTGCCTTCTGTTTTTTCGTCGAAACCGCACCCGGCAGTATCCACAAAAGCCATGGGGGAATCAGGATCAAACAACACATGGGTGGCAACAGTGTGATGCGCTTTTAAACGCCCCTCATAAAATACATTGGAAGAATAACCCATGATGGTTTCGTGCATGCGGTACTGTTCTTCGAGCAACACAACGGATTCGGGATGGAGCTGCACGCATTTTTCGAGCAGGGTAGTGCTCAGCCCTTTACGCGCGGCTTCATCCGATTTGATGGTGGGAGGTAACTGGCAGTGATCGCCTGCCAGCACAACTTTTTGCGCTTTGAGGATAGATATCCAGCAGGCGGGTTCCAGCGCCTGCCCGGCTTCGTCAATCACCACCGTATGGTAATTGAGGTGCCGAACGGTGTAATGATTAGCGCCTACCAGGGTAGCTGTAATTACCTGCGCGCGGGAAAGCAGATCGTTGATAATATACTGTTCAGTTTGCTCCGTGTCTTTAATCGTCTTATGCGCTTCATCGAATAAAGCCTTTCGCTGTGCCCGTTCCGCCTTTCCAAAGCTGCGTTTATACTTATGCGCCAGGTTCCGGAATTCGTTTGCCTGCTTTTTCATTTTCTTCACTTCCTTCATACTGTGGTGTTCGCTCATCTTACGATCAAGGGTAAGCGACATTAAGTGTTCGGATACTCTTGCCGGGTTGCCCACGCGCAGCACGTTTAAACCTTCGTTGGCAAGTTTTTCGCTCAGTAAATCAACAGCGGTATTGCTGGGCGCTACTACCAATACCTGTTTGTGATCCTGTTGTATTAATGCTTTAACGGCTTGTACCAAAGTGGTGGTTTTACCCGTGCCCGGCGGCCCGTGTACAACAGCCAGTTCGTTAGCCGATACAATTTTGTTTACCGCCGCCTGCTGCGAATCATTTAATACGGCGCTGTTATACTTCGGAACGGAGGTTTCAAACCTGGCTGGTTTTTCACCCGTAAGTATTTTAATCAGATGTCCTTCCTTTGGCTTTTCACTGAGCGCTGATGCAAGCTTCAGCGCGTTCTGCATTTCGTCGTAGCTATTCTCATCAAAGAGCAGGTCAACGCCAAGTTTCCCATCGCGGCTCCATTCAGGCAGTTCGTCTGTCTTTAACGTAATTTTCATCCGGTTACCCGACTGGAAACTCACTACACCATCTACCCTGTTTTCATGCGGATCGTGGTTGGAAAAAAGCATTACGGATGCGCCGAAACGTATTTGGTGAGGAACTTCGTGATGTGTGGTGCGTTCTACTTCTACAGTGAGATAGTCGCCACGGCCGATCTCGGTATCGCGAATAGCCACCGGGTACCAGGCGAGGCCATTAGACCGGCGTTCAATGACAGATGAAGATTCGATAAGCTGTTGGTAGGCGGTGCGATCCTGCTCCCGCTCCAGTTTTAACAGGCTCAGCAGGTTTTTGAAATAATCCATGGCGCAAAGGTAAGCAGGGAGGTAAGATTAAATCCGAAGCCGTATCCCGCACGTGCGGGAAGAAATCTGTACCAGGCTGTCAGATTCTTTGAGCTATGGGCTATGAGATTGCTCATTCTTGCTCAATGCTCACGGCTGAAAGCTGAAAGCCCGATTCCAGCACAGGTAAATTGAAGAGTACCACCTGAAACCTCCCCATTAATCTGCTAACGGCTTAACCATAATGTTTTTGTAATAGACTATGCTTTTGGGATCATGTCCCTGGAGGGCGAAAGTGCCGCCTGTAATTACACGTAAGGGGTGGTTATCTTCTCTTTTCACATCGCAGGGCTCGGTATAGTCTACCACCACTTTATCATTTATCTTGATAATGACATGCTTGCCTTCTACCTTGATGTATTCGGTATACCATTCATTGTCTTTCACATAGGTTTCTTTTATATCTACAACATCATACAGGCTGCCGGTTCGGCGCCAGTCGGTGTGGGAGTTGTTCACCTGTACTTCATAGCCTCTGTCGGGCCAACCACCCTCCTGGTAGCTGGTATGAAAATAGATTCCTGAATTGGAGCCTGGTAAGGTTTTTACCTCCGCCTTGAATTCAAAGTTTTTGAAAATATGTTTTTTCACCGGGCCGTCGTAATATATATGCGCAACGGGTCCGTTCACCTTAATACAACCATCTTCAATACTGAAGGTGGAAGCATTCTTGCCCACTTTCCAGTTGTTCATCGTTCCATCGAATATGGATATCCAGCCATCTTCCTGAGTTTTTTGGGCGGTTTTAAAAGAAAGGAATAAAAAACCAGACAATGCAAATGCAAAAAAATATTTCATATTGAACTAAATATTTGAAGTGTGGTTACAGTTATGAAGCTACGTTATTTCAAAGAATAGAACCAATAAAAAAGTTAACAGGAAGTTATTAAGAGAGCCGCTATTACCAGGTGCTTTTTACAAATGCACTAAGACGCCGATCCGGCTTTTTGTTCCTGCATTAATAAGGTTAGTGCATGTATTGGCAACTCCAAATCGAATGAGCTTGCTTTTATTATTATTTCCATAGCGTTTGATGAGGAAAGTATGAAAGGTATCGCTCACTGGCAGATGATGACGGGTATTAAAACCACAAAGCCCCGATGTGGAAACATCGGGACTTTTGGTTAAGGCTCTGATTAGTAGCTATTTCATAAGCTGCTCTACACCGGCATTTCGGTATGAACAAACTCCATTAATTCTTTTATATAGAGAGGTGAAAAGTCAAATCGTATTCCTGCAGCTTTATATAGGTGTGGCAAGGGTTTTGTACCCCCCAAACTTAATGCTTTCATGTAATTATCCAAAGCATTTTCCTTATTTTCTTTGAATTGTTTCCACATGCCTATCGCCCCCAACTGCGCGATGCCGTATTCGATATAATAAAACGGCACTTCAAAAAGATGCAATTGACGTTGCCAGGCAATTTCGCGGTACTGATCGAGCCCGCTGAAGTCTATTTCTTCAGATGAAAACTCCTTTAGTATTTCCATCCATCTTTCCGTTCTTTCCGCTACACTGTGAAATGGGTTTTCGTAAATCCAGTGCTGAAACTTATCGATTACAGCAATCCATGGCATAACGGTGATCACCCTTTCAAGCTGATGTTCTTTTGCCCTTTCCAAATCATTTGGGTCCTCAAAAAAGGTATCCCAATAATCCATGCTGAACAGTTCCATGCTCATGCTGGCTACTTCGGCTACCTCAATCGGATATTCTTTAAATGCCGAAAGTTCTAATGGGTGAGCGAGGAAAGAATGAACAGCATGACCACCTTCATGCACCATGGTGGTAACGTCGTGCATTTGGCCTACGGCATTCATAAATATAAATGGCGCGCCAGTTTCTGCCAGCGGCATATTGTAACCGCCGGGAGCTTTGCCTTTGCGGCTATCGAGGTCCAGGTGATGCAGCTCGTTCATTTTACGAAGGCAATCCGCGAAAAACGGCCGTAACCGGTTAAAGCATACGATGGATTTTTCGAGTAATTCCTTTCCGTCGGTGAAAGGCGCTAAGGGTTTTACGCCTTCCGGTTCCGCTTCCGTGTCCCAGGGGCGTAGTGGGTCAAGCGCCAGTTTTGCCTTTCTTTTACGGTTGATGAGATCCACCAATGGCAAAACATATCTTTTTACGCCTTCATGAAAATTAAAACAGTCTTCTTTGGTATAGTCAAATCTTCCCTTTTCCACGAACACATAATCCCTGTAATTATTGAAACCCGCATTCAGGGCTACCTGGTGGCGCTTATGAACCAACTGGGTAAACAGTGTATTCAGCGTGTCTTTATCCTGCAACCGCCGCTCGTTCATCTTGCGATAAACCGATTCTCTCAGGTTACGGTCGTGGCTTTCGAGAAATTTAGACGCCTGCTGCAAAGTGTATTCTTTCCCCTCTACTTCAACCGTCATTTTACCGGCTACCGCACCGTATTGCTGCTGCATTACACTAAGCTCTGAAAACAGGGGTATATTTTCTTCCCGGAACAGTTCGATGCTTTTTTTTACGGAGCGCAGGTAGGTAAAAAACTTATCCTGATCCAGGGCCGACGTATACGGGCAGTCGATCAGTTTTCTGTTGATCTGGTCGGCATACGGCTGAATATGCGGCTGGATTTCGGTATAAAAGAAATTAAATGCCTCGGTAAGTGTCTTGTTCTCTGTATCACATGTCATTCGCACCTGGCGCCAGCAGGCATCTTCCGATACTACCGCTTCCAACTCACTGGAATTCCTTAGCCAACGTTCTAACGCTTCCTTTGAATCGATGCTACGGGTAGCTAAGTCTTTAAAATAGGGCTCCAATGCTTCCCAGGTGGTTACCTGGAAATCTTCCGGCATAAATTCCCTTGCCGGTTTTTTAATATCGGCGCTTGCCTGGATCATATACGTTTTGTTGTAAATGTTAAAAGGAAAATTCAGGAGTGGCGGTTGCCACGCTTTTATTGGCCTGCACTGGATTACTCCTTCGCCTTTTTCTTTACTGCGGCTTTCTTTTTGGGAGTAGCCTTTTCTTCCGTGCTTTTAGCAGTTGTTTTTTTCTTTTCAGCCGGTTTGGGTTCATCGCCTTCCTGCTTTTTTGTTGCTTTCTCCGGGGTCTTGGTTTCAGCAGGATTTGCTTCTTCGCCACCATCTTCCGCTATGGGTTGTTCCGCTTCTTCAGCGGGTTGGGGGGCTTTAATTTCAACATTATTGGCAGTTAATATCTGCAGCCATTTTACCATCTTCTTCATGTCGCTGGTATACACGCGCTCAAAGTCGATATCGGGATATACCGTTTCAAAATACTTTTTTACCGAGGCGTTGTCTTTATCGTCGGGTAGCTTTACATCACTTTTTTGCATCACAAGAAAAACATCGGCCAGGTTTACATTATCCCGTACGGTAAATATCTCAATACTTTCGAGATGCGAGAAATTATGTACCCGCGACGATACGAACCTTGTGCTCTTATCGTCTAAAGAACGTACAATAGCGCCATCGCTTTTGGAACTTAACAATTCAAACAAACCGCTTAAGCCCGTTACAGAAATAATTTTGCTGTATTCCATATCAATCAAAACATTTTAAGGAGGTGCAAGATAAAGGGAATTTTCGGAAACTTAGTCAGGGAACAGGCTTTTATCAATATTGGGAATAACCCGCAATGCATTTTTAAAATACACTTTTTTAAGAATATTGTCCGGGAGCCCCATCCCGTACATCGCCCAGAAGGCGTGGTATTTTTTGTGGTAAGGAAAATATTCATCTTCCGTTTCCAGCACCCTGAAATAGGTGGCGTACTCATCGGGTACCCAACTGTCTTTGCCAAACATAATTCTATCCTGGTATTGTTCAAAAAACTGTTTGGCGGCACGGGGCTGCCGGCCAAGTTCAGCGATTACCGCGCCAAATTCCACCATTACATTCGGCATTTCATTTAACAGGCGGCCCAGGGTACCAAGGTCGTTAGGATACCATCCAAAATGCGCTGCAATAAAAGTGGTGCCCGGATGTTTTTTAAACATGCGGTGCTGTTCTTCGATCAATTGCTCCCATGGTTCAGGATCATTCGCTTCTCTTTTGCGGCGCGGGTGGGTAACAAGTTCGAGCCAACGTTCGTTGTGTTCATCTACTTTATCCCAAAAGGGCTTGGGGTCGGCAGTATGAATGAGTACCGGAATTTTGAGTTCGCCGCATTTGTTCCATATTGCATCCAGACGCGGATCATCTACCGGCACCCGTTTACCATCCTTGTCGTTTACCGAAAACCCCAGGTTTTTGAAGATTTTTAATCCGTTGGCTCCATTTTTTACGTCTTCTTCCAATTGGCTCACCGCCTTTGCTGTCCAGTCGGGATTGCCTATTCCACCGAAATCGATATTTGCAAAAACAATAAAACGCCGGGGCGCAGCAGCGCGAACATTCTCCACCATTGATTTTAATTTGCTTCCATTACCGCCACTCAGGTTCACCATAACGGCCATATTCATTTTGTCCATATCCTTCATAATACCTGGAATGCCCTCTTCGGACAAATTCCATTGATGATTGTGTACATCGATAAACGGAAACTTCGCTCGGTTAAGCAAATGCGCGGGAACTTTGAGAGTGGATACCGGGTCGTATTTTTCGAAATCCATCGACTTTTGCTGCGCGCAGGCGGAGCCCACGCTGCAACAAAAAATAAAAATGAGGATTCTCTTCATAATAAATAAAGCTTGAATGGATTAATCGTTAAGCGCCTGGTAGACCAGTGTCTTAAATTTTTCGTGGATATCGCCATGGCTATTGGGATATAACTGTAAAAAAAACTGTGCCACTATTTTCTCTTTGGGATCTATCCAATACGAAGAACTGAACATGCCGCCCCAACTGAAAGCGCCCGAGGGGCGAAGAGAAAACGCACTGCCTTCCCCGGTTACAATTTCAAAACCCAATCCAAATGCGTTGCCATGCCCAAGCTTGAGGTCGCCAATTTGGTTGGTGGTCATAATGCGAACCGTGTTTCTCGATAACAGGCGTTTACCATTATATAGGCCATCGTTTAACAGCATTTGCATAAAAACAGCATAGTCGTAGGCGGTCGACGATAATCCACCACCACCGGAAAAATAAGTGCCATTCATTTTAGGATAGTCGGAATAAAAGGTTCCGTTAACGTTCATAGTGGATTGCGCCTTTTGTACCTGCTTACCTTCATCCTCGGTATAAAGCGTGGCTAAGCGATTGCTTTTCTCCGCCGGTAAATAAAAATAGGTATCATTCATACCGAGTGGTTCAAAAATCCTTTTTTTGAAAAAAGTATCAAGACTCATACCTGACAACACTTCCACCAGGTAACCCAGCAAATCAGTATTCAGCCCGTAAGTGAATTTTTCTCCCGGCTGATGTGCCAAAGGCAACGGTCCTAATTTTTTCATAATGTCTGCCAGCTTTATCCTGTCTACGCCAATGCCGGCTACAATGCCCGCTTTTGCGTAAATGGCATTAAAGGTTTTGTTGCCTATTTGCGCATAGTGGATACCGGAAGTATGCGTAAGCAACTGGCGAATGGTGATCTCCGATTTGGCAGGAACAGTGGTATAGGTAGTGTCGGATTCATTGAATGTATTTAATACGGTTGGGTTTTTAAACTCAGGGATATATTTACTTACCGCATCATCCAGCAAAAATTTTCCTTCCTCATACAACATCATTACAGCCACGCTGGTAATGGCTTTGGTTTGTGAGGCTATGCGCATGATAGCATCCCTGGCTAATGGGGTCTTTTTATCCACATCGTCATACCCCAAACCCTTATAGTATACTATTTTTCCATTACGGGCCACCAGCGCGGTAGCGCCGTTAATCCAACCACTGTCCATATACTGTTGTACGAGCGCATCGATCCGCTTCAGCCTTTCCGTTGACACCTGAACGGAAACGGGATCTGCGATTTGTAAGGTTTGAGAGAAAGCGGTATTCCAGCCTGTGACAGTAAATAATAACAGCGCGATGCCGGAGACGAAAGATTTAAACATACGGGAAACAAGTATTTTGTTGTAAGAAAATGAAAGTTAGCACAAATTAGATATACAGATGGCGGCGGCATATGGTGACGTAATATACAACCGGGAGAATAGTGGCTTAACGGCTATCCGTATAATTCCTGGTGAATGGCCTTCCTGTCATATCCCATTGCTATGATCCTTTGCTTTGCTTCGTCAATCATATTTTTCCATCCGCAAAGAAAAAAATTAGCGGGAGGCCTATTTTTTGCGAGCTCTTCGTATATAGCGTGCACGTACCCTGTTTTGCCTTCCCATTCCTGGCGCGACAAGGTAGGGAAGTAGTGAAACTGGGGAACGGCTTCCTCCAGTTTTAGCATTTCATCATAATACAGGAGATTACATTTTTCGCGACAGCCAAATATCAGGTAAATATGTTGATGCGGGATATTGTGCAGGTTAATATAATTGATCATGCTGCGAAATGGGGCAATCCCGGTTCCGGTGCAGATCAGAAACAAATCGTTATCGATAGCCTGGGGTAGGGTAAAAACACCCAGTGCGCCCCTGAGTGAAAATTCGGATCCTACGGTTATTTCATTAAAGATATAGGTTGTGCCGGCGCCGCCTTCCAACAATACAATCACCAGTTCAAATACATTGGTGCCATCGGGCCATGAAGCGATGGAGTAACTGCGCCAGCGTTTGTTGGGTTTTTCGTGAATGGGTAAATCAAGCGTAACAAACTGCCCGGGAATAAATTCAAAATTGTCTGTATCCGGAATCTCAATCCAATACCTGCGGGTTAAAGGAGCTTCTTCTTCAATACGTGTAACCACGCCTTTGCGCCAGGGGAGTAAAGCCATAAACAGAATTTTTCAATAATAGCAAATTGCTTATGGAAGATACCGAAATAAAGTTAAGGTTTGCAGGCTTCGGGCTAATAAAAAGCACAGTTCCCTTCATAGCAACAATGCATTTTTTCCTGCCTGCATTAATTAATATGTATCGCTGGTGGAGAAGCCTTTAAAAATGGGACTAAATAAAAAAGCGAAACCTTTTGGGCTTCGCTCTGTTTTGCCGGAGATAGCAAGCAACCGGCATGTTTGAATACAATAAAAGCAATGGTTTATTTTGGTGGGTAATATTACATTTTTTTAATGCAAAACACTACTTATTGTCAGTTTTTTTATTTAATGTCTCCCACAGGATATCTTTAAGTTCCATCAAACCTTTCTGTGTAAAGGATGAAATAAAAAGATGAGGCAGATGCGTGGGCAGTTCCTTTGCGATGGCCTCTCTTAGTTCCCCGTCCAGCATGTCACTTTTGCTGATAGCAATAATGAATTGCTTGTGCAGTAGTTCGGGATTATATTGCTCCAGTTCGTTACGCAATATCTCAAATTCCTTTTTATGATCTGCGCTATCGGCTGGAATAAGAAAAAGCAATACCGGGTTTCTTTCTATGTGCCGGAGAAAACGGTGACCAAGTCCCTTCCCTTCGGCAGCGCCCTCAATAATTCCGGGAAGATCGGCTATACAAAAACTTTTGCCATCGCGATATTCCACCATGCCCAGGTTAGGATTAATAGTGGTAAAGGCATAGTCGGCTATTTTAGGTTTTGCTGCGGTCAGCACCGATAACAAAGTAGATTTTCCGGCATTGGGGAAACCCACCAATCCAACATCTGCCAGCACTTTCAGTTCTAAAACCTTCCATCCTTCTTCTCCTGCTAAGCCGGGTTGGGCGTATTCGGGTACCTGGTTGGTAGCCGTAGCAAAATTGGCATTGCCCAATCCGCCTTTACCACCTTTGATCCAAATCAGTTCCTGGCCGTCTTCTAATATCTCTGCTTCCTGTACCCGGGTTTCTTCGTCAATTGTTATGGTGCCCAGCGGCACCTCTATAATAATGTCTTTACCGCTCCTGCCGGTACAATTATTACCGCTGCCACTCTCGCCGTTTTCTGCCAACACATTTTTAAAATAACGCAGGTGCAGTAGGGTCCACAAGTTTTTGTTGCCTTTGAGGATAATATGTCCGCCCCTGCCTCCGTCGCCGCCATCTGGACCCGCCTGCGGATTGAATTTAGTGCGCATAAAATGCCTGCTGCCAGCTCCCCCATGTCCGCTGCGACAAAATATCCTGATCTGGTCAACAAAATTCGATTTCTCCATGCTGCACTTTGGCCAAAGATATAACCTCACAGCCATTATTATGAAAAACACAGTTTGTGGTTGCGCATCAACCCGCAAGCCGGGTTCTGGCTGCAATGCAGCTATTGACTGGGAAGTGGAAAGAAAAGGGGTCTTAAAATATTACCGGCAAAGGCTGTTATATTAAAAGATAGCAGATATCTTTAGAACCTGTATTCTCTAAAACCAGATTATGTTACCCAACCGCCCCGGTTTCTTCCAATTACTCAATCCCGAAACTTTTCCCTCCCGCCACGACCGAATATTATCTGTTGACGCGCTACGCGGTTTCGACATGTTTTGGATAACCGGGGGCGCCATTATATTTACAACATTACACGATGCCGTTCAATCACCAACAACAGCTTTTATTGCGGAGCAGCTTGAACACGTGGAATGGAAAGGTTTCCATTTTTTAGACATCATTATGCCTTTGTTCTTATTTCTTACCGGCGTTTCTATGCCGCTTTCATTTAAGAGAAGGTTACAAAAGGGAACGGAAAAAGAGGTGTGGAAGCATATCATAAAAAGGGTGCTTATACTTTGGATATTGGGCATGATGGTACAGGGCAATTTATTAACCTACGATTTCAGCAAATTTGCTTTTTTCTCCAATACGCTGCAGGCAATCGCCGCCGGGTTTTTGATTTCTGCCGTTATCATCCTTCATTGTAATGTCCGGCAGCAATTCGTCATTACCCTGTTGTTGATGGCGCTTTATTCCCTGCTGATATATTTGGTTCCGGTTCCGGGTATAGGTAAGGCGGTCATTGAACCACATCAAAACCTGCCATTGTATATTGATAAATGGGTATTAGGCAGCCATCAGGATGGAACCAACTACACCTGGATATTGACCAGCTTAAATTTTGCCGCTACGGTGATGACCGGCGTATTTGCTTCTTATATATTACAGTCGGCTCTTGACTCATTCCGCAAACTGAAATTGCTTTTTTTTACAGGAAGTATACTCCTGGTTGCCGGATTGCTATTGAATTTTACAGATCCTATTATTAAACATATCTGGACAAGCTCCTTTGTTTTGTTTTCCAGTGGGTTATGCTTCTTATTACTTTCCTTGTTTTATCTTATTGTTGACTACTGGAATATCAAGGGCTGGACAACCTTTTTTATTGTAATAGGTAGCAATTCCATCCTGGCTTATATGGTGGGAGACCTGTTTGATCTGAGTGCATTTGCGGCTGTTTTCTTAAAAGGGCTGCAACCTGTGCTGGGGCAATGGTATCCTTTTGTTTTATCGTTGGGCAGTTATGCCTGCTTTTGGCTGCTGTTTTATTTCCTGTATAAGCGGAAGATATTCATCCGCATCTGATCTTTTTGCAGCAATATTGAATCAGAGCTGGTTTTATCAGCATTATTTATTTATAATGAGGTATAAATACATTACAGTTTTTAGTTGTGTAATACTATATCCTTATCCCGGTTTGCTGTACCGGCCTATTTTTTTTAACTTTACCCGCAAATTCGTTCCAAACCACTCTTTTTAAAGCGCACTTCAGGGTGGTATTTCTTTGGATGACACTTTACCCAGCCTATAACATACCAGGGTGGGAAATAACAAGAACAACGTGTAAACCGGGGCATTTCGCTTGTTGTGAAACAGGGTTGTTGTTCATATATTTTTGACCAATCTTCTAACAGGGAGGAAAACCATAATAATTATGCTACTAGCAACTGATCTCGACGGAACATTCCTGGGGGGGCGCCAGGCAGATCGTTTGAAATTATATCGCTTAATACAACAGCAGAAAGATATTGTTCTGGCATTTGTTACCGGCAGGGGAATAGAGAGTGTTATGCCTTTGCTGGACAACCCGGTTATTCCCAGTCCTGATTATGTTATTTGCGATGTAGGCGCCACGGTACTGAACGGAAAAACCCTGGAAGCCATACAACCTATTCAGTCAGGGATTGAAACTCAGTGGCCGGGCATGCTTGTTATTAAAAAAAGGATCAAAAAAGTAAGAGGATTGAAATTACAGCCCGTGCCCCAGGAGCGTCGTTGCTCTTTTTACTACAACGAAAATACCGACCTCGGTCTTTTGAGGGAAATCGTTGCGGAGATGGGGTTGGATGTATTATTGTCGGCAGGAAAATTTCTTGATATTTTACCCAAAGATGTTAATAAAGGGTCCACCCTTAAACAATTAGTAAACTTGTTAGGTTTACCATCCGGGGAGATTTTAGTGGCCGGGGATACTTTTAATGATTGTTCTTTGTACGACACCGGCTATAAAGGTGTTGTGGTAGGCGCTTCAGAACAGTCGCTACTCGATTATACGGCCGGTATGCCTCACGTGCTTCAGGCTTCGGCTATGGGAGCCGGTGGTATACTGGAATCGATGGAACACTTTGATGAGTTCAATGGTTTTATACAAAACCAAAAAGCCGATGTTTCAATAGATGCCCAGGGCGATACCCAATTATTATTAATGTACCACCGTCTTCCCTACGAAATGAAAGAGATTGACGGCACTTCTCAAAAAGTATCGCCCAAAAGTCCTAATGGAATTATTCCTTCCCTGCTTGGCTTTTTCAGCAATGGCAGATCGGGCGCCTGGATAGCCTGGGAAGAATCGCGGCATAAACAACCCGGTTTTACGGAAGACAGGTATATTGATCAGCCCAAATACCCCAACCTTATTGCTTCCAGCATCTCTCTTACAAAAAAAGAAATAGATGTTTTTTATAAACTTTTTTCCAAAGAAGCTTTTTGGCCAATCATATTTTCATTTGCCGATAAAGTGAGATTTGATCACGATCAGTGGCGTCAATACGTAAAAGTGAACCGGCTATTTGCTGAAAAAGCTGCGGCAGAAGCCGATTATGGAGCTACGGTATGGATACATGAATACAATTTATGGATGGTACCCGGCATATTACGGCAATTGCGACCCGATGTAAAAATTGGTTTCTTCCATCATACTGCTTTTCCACCTGCCGATATTTTCAATATCATTCCCTGGCGGCGCGAAATTATTGGCAGCATGTTGCAATGCGATTACATTGGGTTTCATATTCCCCGCTACGTCGAAAACTTCGTTGACGTGGTAAAGAGCCATACGCCCATTAAAATTCGTTCCGAACAGTCCTGTTCCGACCGGTTTTTGACCTATAGTTGTGCGTTAGGAGTGGATAAGATGACGAGAGAGTTTGATGCAGACGGAAGAATAATCAGGCTGGGCGCCCACCCGGTGGGGATTAACATGGAAAATATCCGACGGATTTTTAATGATCCGGCAACGCAGGCGCGCATCGCGAGAATGAAGTCCCAAACAGCAGGCAAAAAAATAATCATATCTGTTGAACGGTTGGATTACGTGAAAGGACCACTTGAGAAAATATTGGCTTTCCAGGCCTTCCTGGAAAACAACCCGCAGCTACATGGCAAAGTGGAATTGATTAATATTTGTACCCCTGCAGCTTCCGGCATGAAAGTATACGATAAAATACTGGCTGAGTTGGAGCAGGCTATTGGAAAAATTAACGGTAAGTACGCCAGCTTAGACTGGGTACCTATCCGCTTCTTCTTTCGTTCCGTGCCATTTGAAGAAGTGATTACCTATTATGCGATTGCCGATGTGGCCTGGATTACTCCTTTAAGGGATGGGTTGAACCTGGTAGCCAAGGAATACATTGGGGTGCAGGGATTGATGCCCGATGCCAGCGGTGTACTGGTGATCTCAGAATTCGCAGGCGCATCTGTTGAACTTTCCTATGCGATCCGCACTAACCCGTATGACAGCAAAGACCTGGTAGATGGACTGGAACAGGCCCTTTCGCTCGATGAGCAGGACCGTAAACTACGTATGCAACGCTTGTTTGAACAGGTTACGCACTACGATATCGACAACTGGGGGAAGGCCTTTATGCATGAATTAGAAAATGTAAGCCGGGAGGAGAATAAACAGCAAATGCAGTAGCCGGGCTGCTTCCTGCTATATTATTGTTTTAGCCGTTCTGAAGCAGGTGCCTTTAAACAGGGCAACCTGTTCGTTACGCTGGTTAGTGATACTAACAAGGTATAAGCCTGTACTTTTTCCGTTGTGTAATTCCTTAGCCTCTGCCGTTAAAATATCCCACAGTTTTGAAGCTTTGGTGAAGGTGATAGATGTGTCTAATGCCACCGATGCATTGTTGCGGCTGTTACAGGCAAATGCGAAAGCGCTATCTGCTAAGGCAAAAGTTATTCCGCCGTGCACTATACCTAAACCATTAATCATCTCATCGCGGATTTCCATTTGTATTTTACTATATCCTTCTTTTACATCCAGTATTTTAATGCCCAGCCAGTTGCTGAAACTGTCTTTGTCCAATATTTCTTCTACTACCGCCCTGGGTGTTATGCTCATAATTAAGATTTAAATTTTAAACAAGGTATTTTTCGCTGCAACTGCTTTTTTCTGTTTTGTGCACAGGGGGGATTTGTTACTTGAATGCTGGTAATCCTGTAACTTATTGCCTAATGAGTGTAAATGCGTTCCAGAGCACTTTTGTATTTCTCCATAATCACTTTACGTTTCAGGCTGAGCTTGGGTGTTACCTCGCCCGACTCCACCGTCCATTCGTTGGGCAACAATTCAAAGCGCTTCACCTGTTCCACATGATTAAAGTTTTGATTCAATCCTTCCACGATCTCTTTGTAATGGGCAATTACTAAAGGATCCTTGATCATTTTGTCATTCGAATCGGCGGACACATTATTTTTAGCACACCAGTCTTTTAAATTGGTAAACGAAGGAATAATCAACGCCCCAACAAATTTTTCGTCTGCACCCACTACTATCACCTGTTCTATAAAGCGCGATTCCTTCAATTTATTTTCGATGGCTGAAGGCGCTACGTATTTGCCACCGCTGGTTTTGAACAGTTCCTTTTTGCGGTCGGTAATACGTAAAAAAAGATCATCTTCAAATACGCCTATGTCGCCGGTGTGTAACCATCCGTCAATAATCGTTTCAGCAGTGAGGTCTGGCCGCTTATAATAACCCACCATCATTGAACGGCCCTTTACACATATTTCTCCATCCTCCATAAGCTTCACTTCCACCCCTTCAATAGGAGGTCCAACGGTACCAAATTTCGTCATGCCTTTAGCACGCCTGTTAACGCATATAACAGGTGAGTTCTCTGTTGGCCCGTATCCTTCGTACAATGGAATTCGGGCTGCATTAAAAATGCGCATCAGCCTTTCCTGGCATGCCGCGCCTCCTGTAATAATATATTTAATATTCCCGCCCAATGCTTCCCGCCATTTATTGAAAATAAGCTTGTTGGCGATGGACAGTTTAAGATTATAAATGGGGCCGCCATCAACCAGGTTGTCATACTTTTTAGCTACTTCAACGGCCCAGAAAAAAAGCGAACGTTTTATTCCGGTGAGTTCCGCACCTTTTGCTACGATGCGTTCGTACACTTTTTCGAGCAGGCGCGGCACGGTGGTAAAAATATCGGGTTTAACTTCCCGCAGGTTAGCAGCGATGGTTTCGAGGCTTTCTGCGTAATAGATACCAATGCCGCTGAACAGGTAAATATAACTTACCATTTTTTCGAAAATATGATTCAGCGGTAAAAAACTTAATGCCTTATAAGTGGGCTGGTCATCGAAGGGGAAACTCTCTTTAGAGCAAAATACATTTTGAACAATATTATCATGGCTGAGCATTACTCCTTTTGGTGTACCGGTTGTTCCGGAAGTATAAATTATCGTTGCCAGGTCATGCTTCTGAATTTTTCTTTTTCTTTCCTCTATCGTATTCAATGTGGTTCCTGTGGCTTTGCCCAGAACTTCTGACCAATGGGTGGCACCGGCAATATTATTGAAGGTGAAGATTTCTTTAACGGTCGGGATTTTTGACCTTATGTCCTGAAGTTTCAGGAACAACTCCTCACTACTCACAAAAACATACTGTACTTCCGCATCGTTAAAAATAAATTCAATTTCGAGCGGGTTGGTGGTGGGGTAAATAGGAACCAATATGGCGCCAACCTGTTGAACCGCTAAATCGGTAATCAACCATTCGGGCCGGTTATTGGAAATAATAGCAATTTTATCCCTGTTTTCCGTTGTCATGTCGTTGCCCGAAACGCCCATTTCGCACAAACCTGCAGCCAGTTGTAAGGAAGTAGTTTTTATTTCTTCGGTACTGTATGGCCGCCACTCCCCATTTTCCTTTGCAACAAGCATATCCTTTTTGGGAAATTTTTCCAATTGGTAATCGAGGCAATCAAATAATCGCAGGGGTTGAGTCATAGCAATCGTTATTTACGCTTTAGTTCAAATTAGGGAAAAAAAGATTAACAAAAAAGAAAGCCTATTTATTTTGATAATATTGACCCTGAGGTAATTTAAACACCCTTCCCCGTTGAAAATTGTTGAATGTATTATAGGGATCCGGATTGTTTTTTATCCAGGTTTGGTAATCATCGGGGCTTATGGCGGCACCGAATATCCATTGATTATAGGCCTCAAACATATTGGCATCGAGTAACTGCTTATGATAATCAAATAAACGGAAAGGAAAATGCGACGCGCTTGTTTCAAACCAGTTTTCGAGGAACCCTTTTCGTATCGTTATTAATCTATCGGGGTTGATGCCTGTGGAAGCCAGTTGTGATTGGCTGTTCATGGAAGTCAGAAAAGCTTTTTCGAATGCGTTTTTCTTTTTGGTATCATAGCCTTTCAAAAGGTCATATTCGGCGAATAATTTTTTATAGCCATCGTACAAAATATGCTTTATCTCCGCTGTTCTGATCGTATAGCTTTCGAGGTTTATAAAAATTTCTCCGTAAATAATACTCCATACCTTATCGGTAGTGAAATAATAATAACGGCTGGCATTATAATAATTGCCCGGGTAACTGGCATCAACCTCTATGCCCTTTTCCCACTGTTTGATGGCTTCGTAATCTTTTTTATGCCAAAGTAATTCACCATACTCACTGTAAAGCACGCCACTCAGTGGAAATTTTTTGAGTCCTTTGGTATACACTTTGGCTCCTTCTTTTAACTCTTCTATAGCACGGTATACCGTACCCGCAATCTGAAAACTCTGTACATCGGCTTCATCGCTTTCCACTACGGGTTTTATCGTTTCCAGTGCTTTAACAAAATCTCGCTGTAAAAAATAAGTGTAGGCTATATCCTTTTTGAGGCTTATATCATTCGGCTTTTGTTGTAGTGCCCGGTTAAAAACCATAATGGCGTTTCCCCAGTCGCCGTTGCGCATGTAATCGCGGCCGTTTTGCTGCAGGCTATCGGCGTTTTGCTGGGAAAAAGCCGTTAACGCCGGCAGGAGGCTTACCCATAAAAAATTAAACTGCTTCATTACGGTAAAGATACTGCCTCAATGATAAAAATGGCGGGGAGGTTCAAAATAGAAAACTTGCTGCAGCATGCCCAATAATGGGTCATAAATTGCCCCCCAAGCAACGATATATGTCAGATCAAATGCGTGAGTAGCCCGTCGCGCAATTTTGGCTCAAACCAGGTACTTTTCGGAGGCATTACATTACCACTGTCGGCAATATCAAACAACTGTTGAATGCTCACCGGGTATAAGCTAAAAGCAACTTTCATTTCGCCGCTATCTACACGCTTCTCCAGTTCCTTCAGCCCCCTGATTCCGCCTATAAAGTCAATACGGTTATCGGTGCGTTGATCTTTGATGCCCAGTACCGGGTCGAGAAGGTTATTTTGTAAAATAGTTACATCGAGCACCCCTATAGGATCGTCCGTATATGTACCCTGTTTTGCCTTGAGCACATACCATTCGCCCTCGATATACATCCCAAATTCATGCAGGTTCCGGGGTGAAAAGGCTTCTTTGCCATTACTCCTGATCTCAAATTTTTCTTCTATTTTTTGAAGGAAATCTCCCTTCGTTAAGTTGTTCAGGTCGCGCAATACGCGGTTATAATCCATAATATACAACTGGGAAGCGGGGAATAAAGTGGTGAGAAAATGAGCTGCTCCTTCTGTGTTGCCAGCGGCCAGCAACCGTACTTTGGCTGCGCTCGCGGCACGGTGGTGGCCGTCGGCTATATAAGTAGCCTCCACTTTTTCGTCAAAAATGCGGGTAATGGTTTCGATGGTTTTGTCATCGGTAATGATCCATATCGTATGGCTAATACCATCATCGGCCACAAAATCGTATACCGGCGATTTTTCTGTTTCCCACTTTTCAAACAGTTGATCTAATTCCGCCACATTTTTATAGGCCAGGAAAACATTTCCTGTTTGGGCGCCGGTGGTGGTGATATGGTTAATACGGTCCTGTTCTTTTTCAGGCCGTGTAAATTCATGTTTTTTAATAGTGCCGTCTTCGTAATCATCAACAGATGAAGCGCACACTAACCCTGTTTGACTTTTGCCATTCATGATCAAACGGTAAAGATAATAGCAGGGTTTGCTCTCTTTAAATAACACTTCGCGTTGCATGAAAGCATCTAAATTGTCTTTAGCTTTTTCATACACTTCCGGTGCATGTACATCGGTGCCTTCGGGTAAGTCAATTTCTGCTTTGGTGATATGCAGAAATGAATACGGGTTGCCCTGGGCTTCTGCTTTAGCTTCTTTACTGTTTAATACATCATATGGCTGGGAAGCAACTTGTTTTGCATATTGTGCCTGTGGACGAAGCGCTTTAAAAGGTACTATTGTAGACATAAAATTTTTAAATCGTTAATTATGCATGTTTCAATGCAAAATGCTTCATTACCTGTGTCAGCGTTTCTACACTACTTAATGGTAATGCGTTATATAAAGAAACCCGGAATCCGCCTACGCTGCGATGGCCTTTTACTCCAACCATCCCCTCTTTTTTGCATAATTCAAGAAAGGCTTTTTCCAAATCGGGATTTTCCATCACAAACACTACGTTCATTTTGCTTCGGTCTTCCTTATTAACAGTGGGTTTAAAAACAGGAACGGTATCCAGTGTATCATACAGTAGCCCGGCCTTTTGCTCATTGATTTTTTCAATAGCAGCCACGCCGCCCTGTTCTTTTAACCACCGAAGGGTGAGCATACAAACATAAATGGCAAACACGGGCGGCGTATTGAGCATAGAACCGTTTTCAATATGTTTCCGGTAATCCATCATGGATGGAAGTTGCCGTTTTACTTTGCCCAATATATTCTTATTTACCACTACCATATTTACACCGGCAGCGCCAATATTTTTTTGAGCACCTGCATAAATAAGGTCAAAGCGGTTAAAGTCCATCACATGGCTCAATATATCGCTGCTCATATCCGCCACCAGCGGTACTTTGGTTTGCGGCACCTCCTTCATTTGGGTACCCTCAATGGTATTGTTGGTGGTATAGTGAAAATAGGAGGCGTTTGCGGGTATTATATAATCCTTTGGTATATAGGTGTAGTTTTTGTCTTTTGATGAAGCTACCACCTGCACGTCGCCAAACAGTTTAGCTTCCTTGATGGCTTTACTGCCCCAAACACCGCAATCAAGATAGGCTCCGATTGCATGGTCGTCTAATAAATTCATGGGCACCTGGAAAAATTGAGTAGTAGCGCCTCCATGCAAAAAAAGAACTTCATGTTGTTCGTCAAGTTGCATGAGTTCTTTTACCAGGGATATGGCCTCATCCAGAACGTTTTGAAAAAGTGAGGTGCGGTGGCCAATTTCTAAAATAGATAACCCGGTGTCGTTAAAATTAACAATGGCCTTGCCGGCTTGTTCAAACACCTGCCGGGGTAATATACTTGGCCCGGCATTAAAGTTGTGTATCATTACAAACAATTGAAAAATGGATAAACCCAATTATTTGGACTTAGCATTCGTTGAGGGCGACAAAGATACGTCAATTCCCGCAAGTCCTTCCTTTGTCACCAGCAGTTTTCCAATTTTGATTTAGTTCGTCAAAGTCACTTTTTTCAGCTTCTGAAAAGCCAGTATTTTCATTTGGCCGCAGTTGGGGCTGCCCCGCATTCACCCAGGCTGTATACCAGAACGAAGCCACAGCGAAAATGGACTGGCGCATGCGACGCTCCACCATGCCCTGTAAGCGCTGGTTATAAGCCATTGTAAACGCTGAAGAGTATTGGCGTATGAAAATGCCGTTACGCTCTTCAAATGCATATTTTTGATCGGGTGCAAAGGACTGGGTGACTAATTTTTCGACCTTCAAAACGGTATCTGCTGCCGCAGCGCTTTCTAAAATTCGTTGCCACATAAACTGGGCGGGATTGGAGAGGTATGCCGATGTGCCTACGAAATAGTCAAACTCCTTTTCTGCGAGCAATTCCGGTATCCGGCTTTCCCAAAACCCATGAATGCCGTGTTGGTTGGTTTCCTGCCCATTATAATTGCTATGGGCATGTAACGGAACGTGTGCATCGGCAATGTAATGGCCTATTTCCGCTGACAATTTTAATATCCCGGGATAGTTTTTATCGCGGAATGCCTTTGTAAGCCGCTGCTGCATGATATTGATCCACCAGGGCACGATGCCATGAGCTGCAAGGGTATCTTCCCCGTATTGCGCAACCGCTTTGTCCCAGGAACGGGGTAATTCATTAAATGGATAAGCCCCGTAATGGTTGAGATCAATAAAATGACGGGGACCCTCGGCGGTAACAATGTATCGTCTTTTATCGGGATCAACAGCATGTTCCGTTATAAATTCAATATTGGGTTTGTAAAACACCATCATATCGGGTGGAAGCAGGAAAACTGCATGATGGTTGATGGCCTTGTGTGCATAAAATCCCCAGCAAAAGCCACTCTGATGGGTGATCATCAAAAGGATGATCAGTAATGTTTTTTGGTGCATGGTGGTTAGCGATTGTGCGGTGACAAAAGGTGTTTAGGTTCTTAATAAAGATAAGCTGAAATTAAATATGCAGATAGGTTTGCCAAAACGCACTTTTCCCGAACCTTGGGCAGCCAGTCCGTGCAACTGCGCCCAACATACCAGATATAAAAAAGTAAAATCAGGAATCCTAAGGCATTGTATAGTATCCAGTGAATAGCTGAATGCCTCCATTCTCTTTAGCGCGGTTTGATCCAGTCTTCAGGATCCAGGTATTTGGGGTTATTACCTACCAAAACGGTAACCACGAAAAGTACCTTTCCAATGCCATCTTCGTCTTCCGATTCAGCAGCCTTGCCTATCACCTGACCTAATTTTATTTCCTGGTCTTTGCCCACGCTCACAGCAATGAGATTATAGTAGGTGGTAAGATATTTACCATGCCGAATGGTTACAGCAGATGCACCTCCGATATTGTGTACCGAAAGCACGGTGCCTTCGTAAACCGCTTTCACGGGAGATCCGATACTGGTTTGAATATAAACACCAATATTGTCCTCGAATAATCTAGTGCCCTCAATTTTGTGTCTTCCAAATTGCCCGGTTATGTCACCCTTCGACACCGGCCAAGGTAGTTTTCTGCGGTTATTTTCGAAGCCTACCGAAACGGCCATTACTTCCGGGGTGTTTTCTAATTTATTTGCAGCGCGGGAACTGGCCGCAGGGGCGGCGGCGATAGTAGTGGTAGATTTATCGGTTGTTGCCAGTTTGGCTGCAGCCTCCCTTTTTGCTTTTTCTGCTTTTTCCGCCTCCATAATCTCTCTTTTAATAATGGCGGCGATTGAATTTTTAATATCATTTTCTAATTTTCTTTTCGCGCCGAGTTGCTTATCGAGCGCTTTCTCTTTCTTCTGCAGCGCAGAAACAACCGCATTCTTCTCCGCTTTTTCTTCTTCCAGCTTTTTCATTTGCTGGCTTTGAACGGTGAGCGTTTGTGTTTTTAATGCTTTGTTATCTGCAAGGGTTTTGTTTTTTTTAGCCAATAGCTCCTGGGTTCTGATAATATTGTCTACCTGCTTTCCCCTGTATTCGCGGTAAGCCTTTAAATAAGTGATCCGTTTAATAGCATCGTTGAAGCTCACCGCCGAGAAGATGAAATTAAGCATATCGTAGCTGCTCCTGTTCTTATAGGCGTATTCGATCGTTTTGGCATATTGTGCTTTCAGGGTATCCAGTTCACTTCTTAACCGGGTTATTTCCCGGTTGTTGGTATAAATATCATCATCAATCAATCGCACCTGCCTGTTAATGGTGGCTATAATAGCATCTCTTTTTTTAATGAGATTTCTAATGCGCGCCAACTGATCCAGGCTTTCTTTTTTATTTTTTTTGATGGCGCTTTGCGATTTTCTTAAATCTTCAATTTCCTGCTGTATTTCCTTTCGCTGGCTTTCCAATTCGTCTCTGCTTTGTGCCTGCGCTGCGGTAATTTGGTTAACGCAAACCAGGAAGAATAATATAAAAAGGAATTTCTGCATGCCGGAAGATTTATGATTATACGCAAATAACGTAGGTATATGAATGCGATTGCACTGTTTTTTGTTAAAATTATTTGGTGCCGTAGTTGCGGGGAATATTAAAAGGATAATTCAACGCTTTGTTAAACTCCACCTGTTTAAACTCCATGTTTACATCCAGTCGTGTTTTTTCTGCAACGGCGATCTTTCTGCTGGTTGAAAAAAGCCTGCCACTAATAATCATATAATCATTATAGGTAAAATCGGCGGTGCGGTTACGAACAACATCCACATCATCCAGTTTGCTATGCAATATGGCGAAATCGTCTTTCCTTAGCGCCAGTAAATGTTTAAAAAAGTCACCCATCGTCGACATGGAAATGGCGTCTTCCGTTTCCTTATACATAATCACCTGTGTGCTGTCTAAAAATACCGGATTCCCAATAATCATGTTTTGAAGCGTGTAAAAGTCGACCGGCAATTGCACTATTTCCCTGATATAGCCAACCGAATGATATTGTACTTTCTTATCTAATTTATCCATAATAATAACGCTGTCCGGAGTAATAAATACCCGGAAAGCCTCAATACCCAATGAAGCGTTGATCGATATCCATATAATACTGTCCTTCCGTATACGCACGAATGCATTGAAATCATAGTTTCTCTGCTTATTGTCTTTGTACTCTACTTTTATTTTAGAGGAAAAAGTGGTGAAGTCAATAAGGTTGTCTTCTATTTTCTTGAATGCGTCATGCACCAGCTTTGCAGAATCTGTTTCTGAAGGATTGATGACAACAGCAACCAGCGTATCCTTTTTACTAATAGCTGACTGCAATTTTTTTGAACTGCGGCAGCTAAAGGATATAAGAACAAAGAAAGAGAATATAGAAATAGTAAAACGCATGGTCTTTTTTTAGCAATTAATTTTTTCCAGTATGACCAAAACCGCCTTGATTTCTTGAGGTTACGCTGATAGCCTCAACCGTTTCCCATTTGGACTGTTCTACCCGCTGAACTATTATCTGAGCGATCCTGTCGCCGGGTTGAATCGTTTGGGGCTCATTAGAAAGGTTAATGAGTATTACTTTTATTTCACCGCGATAGTCTGAATCTATAGTACCCGGCGTATTTAAACAGGTAATTCCCTGTTTAGCGGCGAGTCCGCTGCGCGGACGAACCTGCAGCTCATATCCTTCGGGAATTTCAACAAAAAGCCCGGTAGGAACAAGGGTGCGCTCAATGGGTTGTAAAATAAGAGGCGATGTCAGAAATGCACGGATATCCATACCCGATGCGCCGGGAGTGGCGTACGCGGGAAGTGGATTAGTGGATTGGTTAATAATTTTGATTGTAATTGGTGCTGGCATGCCGCAAAAATAGGTTTATTGGTAGAGAATACTTTTATGTGTCATTGAAATGTGAAAACAGAACCGGTTGCAAACGAAGTGCAGCAAAAGGCTTAGTCGTCCCAGCCGCTACGGAACCGGGGTTCAGGGCCGGCCCTGAGGTATCATACCTGTGATGACCTCTTTAACCAACTCATACTCATATCCCTTTTGCAACAGATGGTCCTGCAGTTTTCTTTTTTTGACGAATATGTTTTTCTCCGTCTTTAACAACTGCCATTTTTTGTCGGCCAAACGGTACAATGTTTTTCTATAGTCATCTTCGTCAATCTGCGCAAGCGCTGTTTTTATACAATAGCTGCTTACCTGTTTCTCCTTCAAAGCCTGTTCTATTTTCTTTTTACCCCAGTGCTTTATCCGGAACTTACCCCCGGCAAACTGAATAGCAAAACGTTCTTCGTTCAGGTATCCTTCCTGTATCAGCTCTGCTATCAATAATTCTGCTTCCTGCTTATAAAGTCCCAGGTCGTATAATTTTCCCAAAACCTCTTTATGACTCCGGTCCTGGTAAGCGCAATAATGTTTTATTTTAGGTAAGGCTTGTTCTTTAGAAAGCCGCCTGCGTGGTATCATATGAATATAACTGTTGTAAACGCTGAAATAGAAGGAAAGTTAGTGGATTAGTGGTTGATATTGTTTGAAAAAATAAGGGTAGTTTTATCGCCATAATTATATATTTGCCATAATCCTAATTTTAAGCGATTTATGAAGTTTATTGTGTCCTCATCGGCTTTGCTGAAGCAGTTACAGCATATCAGTGGCGTTATCAGCGCAAATACCGTTTTACCAATATTGGAAGATTTTTTATTTGAAATAGATAAGAACAAACTTACCGTTGTAGCCACCGATCTGGAAACGGTAATGAAAATTCATCTCGACATTGAGGCCCGCGACAGCGGCCGTATATGCATACCGGCAAAGATACTGATAGATTCATTGAAAAATCTGCCGGATCAGCCGCTTGCGTTTACGATCGATAAAAATTTTGGCGTTGAAATCACGAGCGACAATGGTAAGTACAAAGTAATGGGTGAAAACCCGGATAACTTCCCTAAAGAACCAGCAGCGAAAGACACCAATATGTTTACGATGTCGTCTTCTGCATTAATTACGGCGATCAACAAAACACTTTTCGCGGTAAGCAACGATGACCTTCGTCCGGCGATGACGGGGGTGTTTTTTGAGTTAGACCCCAAGGGTATCACTTTTGTGGCTACAGATGCCCACCGGTTGGTAAGATTCCGCAAAACCGACGTTAACTGTCCCGAAAAAGCCGCTTTTATTGTTCCCAAAAAGCCATTAAACCTGCTGAAAAGCGCCTTGCCCGATAATGAGGATGAGTTAAAAATATCATATAATAATAATCATTTGTTCATTGACCACGGCGCCACGGAACTGGTTTGCCGCCTTATTGACGCCCGTTTTCCCGACTATAAAGTAGTAATACCGGCAGAAAATCCTTATAAAATGACGGTAGTGCGTTCCGATTTTCAAAACGCACTCAGGAGGGTGAGCGTATTTAGCAATAAGAGTACCAACCAGGTAGCGCTCAGTATTACCGGGGCGGAGTTGCAATTGGCTGCCCAGGATATTGATTTTAGTTTTGAAGGAAATGAAAGAATGAATTGCAGGTATGAAGGCGAAGACATTCAAATTGCTTTTAATGCGAAATTCTTAATTGAACTGCTTAATGCAACCGATAGCAGCGAAGTGGTGATGGAGCTCTCTACACCTACCAAAGCAGGAATTCTTTCCCCGGTTGACAAGGATGATAGCGAGGAACTGCTGATGCTGGCTATGCCCTTAATGCTGAATCAATAGCAGGATACCCATACTATGAACTTCATTACCATAAGAAGCTTCGATAATTATATTGATGCGAACATATTGCGTGGTAAACTACAAAATGAAGGTATTCCCTGCTTTTTGAGGGATGAATATACCGTGACCATTGATCCCATTCTCAGTAATGCTATAGGTGGAATAAAATTAACGGTTGCCGAAACCGACATGGAAAAAGCCCTGGAACTTTTGCATGTGTTCGACCAGGAAAAGAAGTTTCATTTGCAATGCCCTAACTGTAATGCCCTGAATGTTGAATACATTAGCAACCCACAAAAATCGGGCAATTGGCTAAGTGCTGTTATTGGTTTTCTTTTTGGAAGCTATGCTATAAGCATTAAAAAAGTATATCATTGCTTTAGCTGCGGCTACGAATTTGATGAGATACCCGATAAACCACCGCATGCTTTTGGTGAGAATTAATCCATGAAATTCTTCGTAACTTTTCTGGACAAATTGTTGCATGAATGATTTTCTTCAATACTGGGAGCACATATCCAGTACCCACCGGGTGTTGATACTGATGGGTGGAATGATTGTATTTTGGTTGGCTGAGGGGTATTATCCATTGTTCAGGTTTTCCTTCAAAAGATACCGGCATGCCGGTGTAAACCTTGTTTTTTTGGCTTGTACATTGATACTCAATATCATATTTGGCTATACCACCATTAAAGTTTGCAACTGGGTTACTGCCCATCAATTCGGACTCTTATATTTACTCAGCATACCCGTTTGGATAAAAATTATTGTAGCACTGCTTTTTCTGGATTTTTTTGGGCAGTACGCACCTCATTACCTGATGCATAAAATTAAGTGGATGTGGAAGTTTCATATGGTGCATCACAGCGATACCAAGGTAGATGTAACCACGGGCACCCGCCACCATCCAGGTGAATGGCTGTTTCGCGAGGCTTCCACTATTATAGGCGTGCTGGTACTGGGTATTCCTATAGGTTATTATTTTCTGTACAGGAGTGTGGCAGGACTTTTCACCCATTTTAACCACGCCAATATACGGGTTCCGCTATGGCTCGATAAACCCATCAGTTGGATTTTCGTTTCTCCTAATATGCATAAGGTGCATCATCATTATAAAAGACCTTTTACGGACAGTAATTATGCGAATATTTTTTCGCTTTGGGACAGGCTATTTGGCACATTTGCCTATGAAGACCCTTTTAACCTGAAATATGGATTGGATGTGCTGGACGGCAAAAATGACGAAGATATTGGGTACCAGTTCAGGCTACCTTTTGACAAAACCATAAAGACGGATTACTAATCATCATCCTATCTTTGAAAAAAAATTGCTATGAAAATTGTCGCAATGATTCCCGCCAGGTATGCCGCCTCCCGTTTCCCGGGGAAGCTGATGAAAATGCTGGGCGATAAAACCGTTATACGACATACGCATGATAACACGCTCGCCACCGGTTTGTTTGATGAAGTTTGGGTAATAACCGACAGCGATGTTATTTATAATGAAATAACGGGTAATGGCGGAAAAGTGAAAAGGAGCGTACAAGAGCATGAGTCCGGCAGCGACCGTATTGCTGAAGCTGCCGCCGATATGGATATTGACCTTATTGTGAATGTTCAGGGCGATACGCCTTTTGTTAAAAGAAAACCCTTGCAGCAATTGATCGAGCTTTTCCAGGATGAGGCGGTTGAGGTGGGGTCGATGATGCGGGCGCTTACCGAAAAAGAGTTGATCGAAAATCCCAATATAGTAAAAGTAGTAACCGATCTTAATATGAACTCCCTGCTGTTCAGCAGGAATGTTATTCCTTATCCGCGCAACGAATCCATTGCTATTGTACATTATGAGCATATAGGTATATATGCTTTTACGAAGCAGGCATTATTGAAATTTACCAACTGGTCTGTAACGCCGCTTGAAGATGCGGAAAAAATAGAATGTCTCCGCTTTTTAGAACATGGTATTCCCTTAAAAATGACAAAGGTGGATTATAAAGGAGTGGGTATTGATACACCAGAAGACCTTAAAAGAGCAGTGGAGCTACTCTGATATTTGCGCGGGAGTATTTCTCTTTGGAATGCTTTTGATTAAGCTGGTTATCTGTGTTTTATACGATGGAGTAACCGCACCGGGATGGATCAGGGCGAAAGGAAATTTTTCAGCCTCCTTTAAACATCTTTCCAAAGCAAAAGCAGCTTCCGTAACGGCGTAAAACATTCCTTTTCGGTGCAGCCATTGCGCAAGATACTCCTGTTCGGGCTGCCCTGGCGTGGGAACTAAAATCGCCTTATGTTGAAGTTGCACCAAATCCATTACAGAGCTGTATCCGCTTCGGCATATTACCCATTCTGATTCCTGCAGCATTACATGAAGTTCATCAGCATCTGCAAAATTCATAATATCTGTGTTAGCGTTTGCCAGGAGTTCTTCGCTGCTACCGGGCAATCCACGCACCAATAGCGATTTCCCTTTATATGCTTTCAATGCTTTCAATAAGGTTTTCTCCCACATTGTGCGACGTGGTTCCGGCCCGGAGAGCAAAATCATCAGGTCATATTTTTTGTTTGCCTTATTTGATTTAAATGATTTAAAACGTGATAAAGGTCCTATGTACTTTGCGTTTGCCGGTAAAACGGGAGGATGCGACAATTTTCCGGCAAGATTATCATTGCCCTTGAAATCTGGTATCCAGCATTCATCAAAATTTTTGATATACCTGTAATTGATCCTTTGAAGTAATTTATCTGCCAGGCTTCCCATTCCCGTATTAATATGTAACTGGTGGGTCATAAAAACAGATACCGCTTTCTTTGAATAAAGTCCATAACGGTTATCGCTTATTATCACATCAAAGTGATGGTCATCCATTATTTTTTTTAACCAATTGTGCTCCTCCTTTATAGAGCCCACTATTTTAGGAATCTGCCTGGCTATTGTCCATCTGAAATTGCTTTTTGTGCTATGATAAAAAACGCCATATCCTTTTAAAGGCAAAAAGGGCAAATGGGGAAATTGCTTACGAAGAAGCTGTAAACTGCTTCCGCCGGCTGCCAGCCATACGGAGCAATTCCGGCTAACCAGTTCATTGATAACAGGAATACAACGTGTGGCATGCCCGAGTCCCCAATCCAGGGGAGCCACCAAAATTTTAGGAAAAGGCATACGAAATTCAGTTTAAAACCTGTATTATTGTTAATGCTTTTAAAAACCGCTTTACCGTAGCAATATTTTAAAGATAATTTAGTTTAGTTTTGTGGCAGTTAGAAATTATCGCAAAATGAGGAAAAGAGGGTATATATTTTTTGTAGCGTTGTTTCTCGTTCTATCAGTGATAATGTCGGGGTGCAGCGTTTTTAAAGGTGGGCAAAAGGGTTGTGGGTGCCCCAGTAAAAAGGGAATGGTGGGTTATTAAGAGTGAAAAATCACACTATCTATAATTGAAATCCTATAGGTATGAAAACATCCAATCGCGATTTGCTTGTATTGCTGAAAGACGAATCTATGAGCAATAAAGCCATAGAGCAGGAAGTGGAACAGTTGAATGAAATTCTTTTTCATGTAGAATCGGCTGACAACTTTTGCAGGACAAATGAAATAATTGACATGAAAAGGTACCGGCTACTCCAGGACGGAAAATACCTTGTGCAGATCATGTACCAGAATGAATTAAAGCCCTTTATTTTTCTTTGCAATAAAAATTAAACAGGTACACCACGACCCTGTTTATGAAAGGTAGTAATGCATCAATGCCAGGTTTTTTATCAGGCATTGATGCATTTTTATTTGTGAAACCTGTCTTTTTGCAAAATGAAGTGCAGCAAAAGGCTCAATCGCCCGTAGCT
>CAYMKT010000004.1:29527-57742 GCA_964391065.1 uncultured Terrimonas sp.
CATATACAAAAATTAAGAACGCTGCTAACAGAGATGGAATCCATATAGTTATTCTTTTTACTGATTGAAACATAGTACCATGCGTAAACTTCCTGTTTTATTTACTGCTATATTTCTGCAAAGCCAACTTCCTGTTGTCAACGCCCAACCGGCTTCAGATCACACATTATTGTGGGAAATATCAGGAAATGGGATCAGCAGTCCGTCATATTTATATGGTACCATACACATTATTTGTGAGGAAGATTTTAATGTGCGCGAGAAACTGAAGGAAAAATTCAAGGCGTCGCAAAAGATATACCTGGAGATCGATATGGATGATCCTTCAATGAATATGAAGATGATGCAACTGTCGATGCTGCAGGGCAAAAAATTGAGCGATATTTTTAGCGATAGTGACTATCACAAATTGAATATTTTTTTCCGTGACACTATAGGTATGCCGCTTACCTTACTGAACACCATGAAACCGTTCGTACTATTCAGCATACTTACGCTAAAAACGCTGCCTTGCTCCGCCCAGGAATCGTACGAAATGACCTTTGTTAAAATGGCGAAGGAACAAAATAAAGAGGTGCTTGGATTGGAAACGATTGAAGAACAGATGAAAATTTTTGACGATATGCCAGACTCGGTGCAGGTTCAAATGGTAATGCGTTATGTAAATGAATTTGATGAGCAAAGAAAGGAGTTTGCGAAAATGGTTGAGGACTATAAACGACAGGACCTTGATGCACTTTACCAATCCATTATGTCTTCACCCGATATTGCGGGGTCAGAGGAAGTCCTGTTATTTAATCGCAATGAACGCTGGATACCGATTATTGAGGAAGCCATACAAAAAGGGAGTGTTTTTTTTGCCGTAGGCGCAGGTCATCTTCCGGGCGCCAACGGTATTATTGCCTTGCTTCGTAAAAAAGGATATACTGTGCAGGGAGTTCAATAATTAAAGTGCGGGTTCACTAAAGCAACGAGCGAATACCTCTTCAGGAATCTTATATGCAGGATCGCTGTATTGCCAGCTATCATGGCAGGGAAATTTAACCCGCAGGTAAATCCGGTAGAAGTTGATTTTGGGAGCGCAACTGTAATTCAACCGCTACGCTGGACTGTTTTTGCAGTCGGTATCAACAGCCCATTGCCATCCGGACTAAAAATGGTGTTCAGCATTATCGCAATACCTCGCCCAGCTTTTGTTTCAAAGCATCACCTCTTAAATTCATGGCAACAATTTTTCCTTCGGGATCTAAAAGCAGGTTAAACGGAATGCCTTCGATATTATAGAGTGGCACCACCATGCTATCCCATTCTTTCAAATCACTAACCTGCTGCCATGCCAGGCGGTCCGTGCGAATGGCGCTTAGCCACGCCGTTTTATCCTTATCGAGCGAAACGCCCAGCACCGTAAAATTTTTTTCGCGATAGGCGTTAAAAGCAGCCACTACCGATGGGTTCTCTTTGCGGCATGGTACGCACCAGCTTGCCCAAAAATCAACGAGTACAAAACTACCTCTGAAAGATTGCAGTGCAACGCTATTCCCTGCTGTGTCCGGCAAACTGAATAAAGGCGCCAATTTCCCCACAGCGGGAGTAGCCGCATCTTTTGAAAGAAAAGCCGCATATCGCGCGTTAATTTTCTTCACTTCCTCATTGTTGCTGAACCGCGTTGATAGCCTGGCTATAAGCGGTTTCATGAGGGTGGAATCTGTTTGCCGTTGTTCCAGTATTCCTAAGGCATACAAAGCAACGGATGGATTGCTGGCCGAATCCGTATAATGCAGCAGATATTCTTGTGTTTCCTCTGTCTTTCTTTGCTCCGCTTGTCTCCAGATGTTTCGAATGCTATCTGTTTCGGCGTGCACACTGTTGTTTTTTAACGTGTCAATAGCTGTTAAATATTGATTTAAGTTAACCAGCAGTTGTTTAAGTGAAGAAGAGGCAGGAGAAGATGTGGAATAGGCAGAAAAATCGTTCCAATTGGCACTGATGCCAATAACCGGTTGATCGTTGCAGAATAAAATATGCCGGTTATCGCTACTATCATTTTCAAACTTTACGCTGTAAATGCCCTGCGCTGCACCCACTGCCTGGAGACGGCAACTGCTGTTTCCGGCGCCAATCGACGCGGTATCCAAAACAATAGGGGGTTCGCCAAAAGTTTTATTGATTAATAATACCAGTTGCTTTTGAGGACTATTTTGTAACACAATATTTACACTCGTAACAGGTGGTTTTTGTCTGCAGGCCGCCGCTAAAATGAGGATTGTTATACATGCATAAAAAAGAGGCGTAAAAAGCTTCATATTAATGAACAGTTTTCGGCCAGCTAAGATATTCAACAATGCGCAGTATAAAAAAGGCGATTGCACCGCAACCGCCAGAAAGTAAAATAGCGCTTATCGCCTATAGGTCGGCGCTCTTTAGTTTTTTGGGGATTTTCACGTTTACCGTAATCGTTGCACCCTTGCGTTTAAGTTTCACAGGATAAGAGGACTTGCCTTTTAATTCAACAATCTTCTTTTTTGCATCAGTGGCATTTTTGATTTCGGTACCGTCAATAGCAGTAATAAGATCATCTTTTTTTATTCCTGCTTTCTCGGCCGCCGAAGACTCATTTACATCCAGCACTTTAACGCCATTACCTTCTTCAATATCCTGTATGCGGATGCCCAATTGAGGTTTTTCAGTAAATAATTCCCAATCGCCTTCCCAATTTGGGCCACGAAATTTAAATTCCCTGGTGATATCATCATTAAATGGGGGCATAGCAAAATTAAATGTGCGTGCAGATGATTTGGATTCCCCCAGTTTAACTTTTGCTTTCATCGGTTTGTTGTTTCTGAGATAGGATATCTCAATTTCATCACCTGGTTTTTGATCCCTTATTGCTGCTGCCAAAGAACCAGGGTCGGTAATTTCCTTACTGCCCACTTTGGTAATAATATCTCCCTTGAGCAACCCGGCTTTTTGCGCGGCACTGCTATCCATTATCTCATTTATTTTAGCGCCTTTCCCGTCTTTTTCGGAAAATACACCTAACATAGCCCTGGGTTCAGTAAACGTTATTGCATCGTCATCGGAAAAATGCCATACATGGGGCGGCATGGGCGCCAGCGGCGGATATGGCGAACGTGGGGCGGTAAACTCACGGGTACCCCTATCCCTCTTGTCTGGGGAAATAGCAAGGCTTCGTTTGCGGATGATCACATCTTCATCTTTAAAGTCAGATAAGGGTTCGCCATTCACCGTTACTTTATCGCCATCTATAACAATGGTCATTTTCTCGTCAGTATCCTTTTTTTTCTGGATAATGATCTCTTCCCTTTTTTTATTTTCCACTTCCTGCGCCGCAACCTGGCCCGAAAACAACATATAACCGGATATTGCTGCCGTAAGCAGGCAATATTTCAAAAATGCTTTTTTCATACAACTGATTTTAATTACGAAAGTATTAGTAGATCAAATGTAGTGTATTTGTTTGAAATACGAAACATTTCGGAAATGTTAAAAATCCACGACAAAAATCCTCCGATCATTGATATGTTAACTTTATATGCAGGGCAGTACGGATTAAAGGCCCGGATCGTCCGCACCCGGGCAATCACTTCCCGGAAAGTTCAGCAATATGAGTAGCCAGTCCTGTTAGGGTAATACTTTTCTCGTATGATTGCCAGTTGTATTTTTCTTCCGGAAGATTGGGTTCAGTCTCCTGCCTTCTCCATTCAACATACACTTTCCACGAAGCCACATAGGAACTGAGGTTGCGTTTTTTCTTTTCCATACCCGCCATTTCTTTTTTGTTTTCTGCCAGGGTGTAAACTTCTGCGTTGCCGAAGCAATCTATTCTGTTGCACTGTGCAAGGTCCACCAGTGCATCTGCAAGCGTTATCATCGGTCTGTTATATAAAGTAATTCAGCTTCCACAAGACAGTATACTTCAACTGCTATCCACTATTTTCAGTTTGAGATATTGCCGGCTTAAAAAATTAGCATTCCATACTATAATGTGCATTTTAAGTGTAATCGTTTCGTAAACAGCCTGAAGCGCTTCGCAGCAGGCAATAACAGTTTATTTCAAAGATTTTTCCTTTTCTTTGTAAGCAACGGTGCTGTATGTGGTGCAAAAAAATTATTTTAGCAATTAATTGAGGTATAAACAGGATGAGTTACGATATTAAACAAGACGGCAAGTTCAAATACATTGAAGAGGGTAATGGCGAACCTTTAATCTTATTGCACGGACTTTTTGGAGCTTTGAGCAATTTTGGACACCTTATTGAATATTTTCGTCAGCATTACAGAGTGGTGGTTCCTATGCTTCCTTTACTGGAACTTGATCTTTTACATACTTCGGTAGGCGGTATTGAGAAATTTGTTCAAAAATTCATTGAACACCAATCTTACACCAATATTCATTTATTAGGCAATTCTTTGGGTGGGCATGTTGCATTGCTTCATATATTAAAGCATCCCGAAAACATCAAATCACTTATCCTTACCGGCAGTTCAGGGTTATTCGAAAGTGGAATGGGGGATACTTATCCCAAACGGGGCGATTACGAATACATTAAGACTAAAACGCAACTTACTTTTTATGATCCTTTGAACGCTACCAAGGAATTGGTAGATGAAGTATTTGAAATTACCACAAACAGGTTAAAGGTGATAAAAATCATTGCTCTGGCTAAAAGCGCTATCCGCAATAACCTGGGCGAAGAATTGAACGAGATCAAGCAACCTACTTTGCTGGTGTGGGGGCTTAACGATACCATTACGCCACCTTTTGTTGGCAGGGAGTTTAATCGGTTGATACCTAACAGTGAATTGCATTTTATTGATAAATGCGGGCACGCCCCTATGATGGAAGTACCTGAGGAATTTAACAAGATTTTGTACCAGTTTCTCACAAAATTGAATGAACCTGCAGCCGTTACCGGCTAATATGCATCTGTATAAGAAAATTTGCTTCTTATGTTTGCAGGAGAACTTATATCGCGAAGTATTCCATTTTTGCACCTCGATGATAGTGCCGGCAAAGCATTGCAGGAAATGAACGATTTCCATGTGGCTCATTTACCCGTAGTACACGAAGACAAGTACCTTGGTCTTATAAGCGAGGATGAATTGCTGGATAATGATGAAAATACTATACTTGAAAGTTTAAGGGGCATTTTTTCTAACCCTTCCGTCCGGCAGAACGACTTTTTTTTACTCGCCGTAAAAAGAGCGAAGGACCTGCATATATCGGTAGTACCTGTGGTTGATGACCGGAACGAATTAATTGGCGTGATTGGCGAAGGCGATTTGTTTAGGCAACTGGCTGTTTTTGCAGGTATTGAAGAGCAGGGTGGTATGATCATACTCGAAATGGAAAAAAGCGAATTTTCGGTGGGGGAATTAAACCGGCTGATTGAATCTAACGATGCATATATTACCCAATTCAATAGTTTTTTAGACTCCGTCACACAACTACTCACCATTACGCTGCGTATTAATAAAGTAGAGATTTCCGACATCGTGGCCAGCCTGCAAAGACATGAATACAATGTAAAGTCTTATTACGGTGAAGAGCTATTTCAGAATGAATTGCAGAACAATTTTGTTCATCTGATGAATTATCTCAATATATAACCCCGGTTCTATAATCATAGCGGCGGGTTTTGCGTAATAATCCTATTTTAGTTCTCTGTTCACAAAAAATAAATATACATCGACCTCCCGAATGAAGGCACTGGGTAAATACTTGTTACTGTGTAGTATGATGCTTTGCCTTTTTCAGTGTTCACTAGCCCAGGAAAACGAAGAAATTCCGCATGAAGACGATGATGTGCTCAAATCATCTTTACTTACCATACGCGATATTACCATCACCGGAAACAGAATTACGAAGGGATATATTATTGAAAGAGAAGTACCGCTGAAAAAGAATGGCCGGTATTCCATTTCCGACATTCTTAAAAATCTACCCCGATCAAGACAGAGTTTGATTAACACGGGGCTTTTTATTGACGTTTCCGTTGACTTCACCAACTGGTTCAACGATTCACTCGACATTCTTGTTGACGTAAAGGAACGATGGTATTTTTTTCCTGTGCCTTATTTTAAGCCCGTAGACCGCAACCTGAATGTATGGATAAATGAGTATAACGCAAGCCTGTCAAGAGTAAATTGGGGCCTTAAACTCATTGCGAACAACGTGAGCGGCAGAAACGATAAATTGAATATATGGTTGATTACCGGCTATTCGAGACAGGTAGTATTGAACTATGTGGCCCCGTATTTTGATAAAACGCTGAGAAACGGCATGGGTGTTGATTTTCAATATTCGCAAAATAAGGAAGTGAACTATACTACAGATAATAATAAGCAGATATTTTATAAGGATGAAAGCGATTTTGTTACTGAAAAACTCCGTGTGGGAGTAGGATATAGTTATCGAACAGGTTACATTAAAAGACATAGCGTTGGATTAAGCTTCAATGTAAATAAGATCAACGACTCTGTGTTAGCATTAAATCCCGAGTATTTTGGAAACAATAATAAAGAAGTGCGATATCCCGAGCTCGGCTACCAATACCAGAATATCAACGTTAATTATATACCCTATCCTTTGAGAGGATTCCAATGGGAAATCTCTTTTTTAAAAAGAGGGATATCGAAAAATATGAACCTCTGGGAGTTTTCGGCAAAAGCAGGAAAATATTGGGAATTATTTCCTAAATATTATTTTTCGTGGCGGGGTAAAACCACCCTAAAACTACCGTTCGATCAACCTTATTTTAACCAGCAGATGATGGGGTATGGCGATATGGTGATGCGCGGACTTGAGTATTATGTAGTTGATGGGGTTGTTGGCGCGTTGTCTAAACAAACATTATACCGGGAAATATGGAGTCCGAAGCTCAAAACCGGTTTAAAATCAAGATCCTACGGCGTTATCCCCTTTAAATTCTATATTAAGGTTTTTGGAGATCTCGGTTATGTTTACAATGATGATCAGCCGGGCAATAATCTTTTGAATAACCGGTTATTGTATACCGGTGGCACGGGATTGGACATGCTGTCTATTTACGACTTAAATTTATCGCTTGAATACAGTTTTAATCAATTAGGCGAAAGCGGGTTATTTTTACAGGCTCGTCTTGGTTTTTAGGAAATGAATAAGTATGAATTGAGTAGCGACATGCAAAGGCGAATTACCGGCACCGGTGATTGCTTATGGCCATACCTGCTTATCAAACAGTCCGGTGGCCTGTATCGCCGCTCAGCCATTCGAAACAAACAATTAAAATGACCAGATGAAAATTGCTATATACAGCCGTGGTGGTGAAACAATCAGGGAAGAGGATCTTTTATTGCTTTTGGGCGAACTCGAAAAGCAGAAGATAGCTGTGCTGATTGAGCATGATTTTTTTGAACAGGTTAAACATCTTTTTTTGCCTAACCAATATGCCACTTTTAAAGATGCAGGCGATCTCGACGACAGCTTTGAATGTATTATAAGTATGGGTGGCGACGGCACTTTGCTGGACACTTTAACCTTTATAAGAGACAACAATATTCCGGTGCTGGGGATTAATTTCGGGCGACTTGGTTTTCTGTCAACCATTGGCAAGGACGATCTTATTGATGCTGTTACTGCCTTAGCCAATCATACCTACGTTATCGACAAAAGAACACTCATTCACCTGGATGCGAATATTCCCCTTTTTGGGAAGACCCCCTATGCGCTTAATGAGTTTGCAATACACAAAAGAGATACCTCTTCCATGTTAAAAATACATACCTATCTGAACGGTGAATTTTTAAACACCTATTGGGCAGATGGGTTAATTGTTTCAACACCAACAGGCTCAACCGGGTATTCGTTAAGTTGCAACGGGCCAATATTGTTTCCCGAATCAGGCAGCTTCATCATAACGCCGGTGGCGCCCCATAACCTTAATGTTCGGCCTATCGTAATTCCGGATGATAGTATCGTTTCATTTGAAATTGAAGGCAGAACTGATCAGTTGATTTGTGCGTTGGACTCCCGACGTGAAATTGTGAATAAAGACATCCAGTTAGCCGTTAAAAAGGAGGCGTTTACAGTAAGACTGGTGAGATTGAACGAAAATAGCTTTTTACAAACTTTGAGAGGAAAGCTTTCCTGGGGACTTGATAAAAGGAATTAGCAATGGTTTTCTATTAAGATTTCATTAAAATCGACCAATATATCATTGACATTAGCCGTTAATCCTGTATTTTGCATAAACTGCCCCGTTCGCATTTATTGGTGGCCGTGCAGGATAGGATTCGTACCCATTACTATTGAGCGGCCGACATTGTAAAACAAATGAATGTACTGATGAAGATATTATTCGTGTCATTATTGTTTGTTGTTTTTTATACACCATCTATGGCGCAGATAGACGGTGTAGTGCAGGAAGGAGAAGTTGGCATAACCCTGGGTGCGGCGCATTATTTTGGCGATATCAATACCAATGCTTCATTGAACAGACCCAAACCGGCGCTCGGCATTTTTTTCCGTAAACAATTTGGTGAATATATTGCTGTTCGTTTGGGTTTGCACTATGCCCAGTTGGGTTATTCCGATATCTATAGTAAGAACGATTATCAAAAAAGAAGGAACCTTAGCTTTAACAGCAATATCTGGGAAGCTACCGTGCAGGGTGATTTTAATTTTATGCGCTTTGTGCCCGGAGAGCCGGAATTTGGTTTTACCCCTTACGTTACGTTGGGGCTCGGGATGTTTAATTATGATCCATATGCCTACCTGAGCGGTACCAAATATTTCCTGAGGCCATTAGGAACGGAAGGCCAGGGCTCCTCCGTTTATCCAGGTGTTAAGCCATACAGCGCCATTGCTTTTTGCCTTCCTATTGGCATGGGCATTAAGTACAATATTACGCCCAATATCAATTTTTCTTTTGAAGTAGCGTATCGTTTTACTAACACCGATTACCTGGATGACGTAAGTACGCTTTATGCACCGGATGCTTACGCTCAAACGCTGCCCGGTGGCGAACCCACCCCATGGTATTTATTACAAGACCGCTCTTACGAAACCGGCGATGGCACCCGTATTGGAACAAAGGGCCGGCAAAGAGGTTTTAGTAATCAGCGGGATGGGTATGTAATAGCCGAAGTAGGATTGGCATTTACCCTTACCTCATACAGATGTCCCACTACAAACTAATGACACTCCAAAAAAGGAGATAGGCTGTTCCCTTCTTTATCCGTTGCAGGGTTGATGCTGCGGTATCCGGATGCATTTCGTTTTACTCCTTCGATTATACGCTAATTTCGGGTACAAATACAGGGTATTCATTTCGGCATGAATTACGTTACCGAGTTTAAAAAGTTTATTACAGGGCAGTATCTAACGAAGGGTCTGAGGGTTACTGTGGGAGCTGTTTTACCTGCCCTGCTGTTATATCAATTCAACTGGTTATCCATCGGCATCGCCTTACCACTGGGTGCTTTAATGGTAAGCCTCACCGATTCCCCCGGCCCCATACATCATCGCCGAAACGGCATGCTGGTAAGTAACGTGGTGAATTTTACGGTGGCACTGATCATAGGTTATACCAGGAGCTACCCATTGTTGCTGGGATTAGAACTTGTGCTGTTGAGTTTTTTTCTTTCTTTCATCGGCATTTACGGCAACCGGGCTAACGCCATCGGTCTTATTGCCATTATTGTAATAGTCCTTAATATAGATGTGCATTCCGCCCAGGAAAGAGTGTTGAGCGATGCGCTATACATGCTGTGCGGCGGCATATGGTATATGATCTTAAGTTTATTGCTTTACTCTTTAAGGCCCTATCGTTTGATTCAGCAAGCGTTGGGTGAATGCATCATTATTATCGGCGCGTATCTTAAAACAAAATCAAAGTTATATAAGCCCGGGGCGGTAGAGGATGATGTGTATAAAGAGTTGCTGCCACTGCAAATTAACATCCATAACCAACAGGAACAGCTTCGTGAACTGCTGTTTAAGGCAAGAGGATTTACCAGGGAATCTACCGGCAAGGGACGTATTTTGCTGATGATGTTTTTGGATTCCGTTGATCTTTTTGAGCAGGTAATGACCTCTCAACAGAACTATAAATCACTTCAAAATTATTTTAAAGAAGGCGCGATACTGGAAACATTCAGGAAGCTTATTGTGGAAGTGGCGAATGAACTTGATAGAATAGGGCTGGTGATCCAGAGCGGTTTTCCGGCAAGAGACGAAGGGCAGTTAGACGACCTTATTAAGCAAACTGAGGATGCGTTTGTATTATTCCGTGATACGCATCTTAATGCGGGCAATATCGAAGGCTTCATAAGCCTAAGGCATGTTCTTAACGCTATTAAAGATATTGCCGAACGTATTAAACGCCTGCACAAATATAGTGTTTACAGCAGCGTATCAGGCAAGGAGGTAAAGCCCGAAATAGATGTAAAGCATTTTGTTTCAAAGCAGGAGTTTGATATTGGATTGCTGGCTGAGAATTTTTCGCTACAGTCAAATATATTCCGCCATTCACTCCGGGTAAGCATATGCATGCTTACCGGATATCTTATCGCACAGTTTTTACCTTTCGGACACGGTTACTGGATACTGCTTACCATTGTTACCATACTAAAGCCGGCTTATAGCATAAGCAAGAAGCGAAATGCGGAAAGGCTCACCGGAACCATTGCCGGAGCGGCAACCGGCTTTTTACTACTATATTATGTGCAAAACAATAGCATATTGTTTACGGCGATGATATTTTCGATGATCATAGCCTATAGTTTCCTGCAAATACAATATGCCCTGAGTGTAGCTGCTATTACGGTGTATGTTTTACTTTCTTTTCACTTCCTCCATCCTGCCGACTTTAAAACCCTTATCACAGACAGGTTAATAGACACGGCGATTGGCTCTTTCATTTCTTTTGCTGCTGCTTTGTTCTTTTTGCCTAAATGGGCAGGGGATCAGCTAAAGGAATACCTTCATCAAATGATGGAAGCCAACCTGCATTACTTCAGTACGGTAGCGCAGGCGTTTTATAAGGAAGCGCCGGAGGTTGTGGTTCGTAAGGTTGCGAGAAAAGAGGCATATGTTGCCCTGGCTAACCTCTCAGATGCTTTTCAACGGTTATTGTCGGAACCCAAAAAAAACAACAGGCAGCCACAACTGCTGCACCATTTGGTAGTCAGTAACCACATGCTTACTTCACATATTGCCACCTTAGCTATTTATGGTCACTCTCTTGCGCCCCGGTACCACTCCGATGCTTTTAAACCGGTGTCGAACAGTATTGAGGTGCAGATGCGAAAGGGCATTGCTCTTTCGAAAAATGAAGGACTTACGGAGGAGGATGTGGCAGAAAAGGGATTCATGAAAATCCGGGATATGGTCCGGGATCTGTTGCAGATAAGGTTGAAGGAGTTAGAAGAGGGAACTGAAAGCAGCAACGTAAGAAAGGAGCTTTCGGGCTTTAAAACCATAACGGACCAATTTGAAATGATTTATACCATAACTGTGGATGCCAATAACACGCTTGTAAAAATGAAAGAGGGGGTTGCTATATGACAATGGGTTTGTGAAACTAAGATGAATGAAGTATATTTAACAGGGACAATGAGGATATTATCGTTTTTAATCTGTTAATCTATGTCAAAACAACCGCACAAACAACCCCTGTATTTATACCTTTGCCGGTTCTGAATAGTAAGAAAGGTTTCTGGTTTTTAAAAGGTTAAGCAAAAAATGCTTCTTTATATGAAAAGTGTGATGCCATATATCAGTAACAATATCCAAAAGGCAATGCCGTTTATATGAAGCTTAGAAATCATAATCCGATGAAACGCTATTCCGTATCCAAAAGCCTTGGCTTTGTCCTACTTTTTTTTGCCCCCGCATTCATTTCGGGAATCATCAAGGCAAACCGCTTTTCACCGATACTTCCCACAGTTACGTATTATCTTCCCAATGATATTTATGCAGCGGCCAGTAACGTATTTGTAAACCAGTTGTACGACAGCACGCATCTCGAAGCATTCGGACTTCAAAAAAACGTGCTGGAAATGGCAATGAGAGGATTCAGCGCTTTAGCAAAACGAGGTCAATTAAACAGAGACAGTATTCTTACCATCGTAGATTTTTCCCGCTCTTCCAGCGAAAAAAGAATGTATGTTATTGATCTTAAAAACACGGAACTCCTGTTTAATACGAGGGTGGCGCATGGCAGAAATTCGGGCATGGAATATGCGCACAGCTTCTCCAACACAGTATCATCCAACAAAAGCAGCCTTGGATTTTATATCACACAGTCCACTTACCGCGGCGACAATGGATACTCACTGCGGTTAAAAGGCATTGAAAAGAACTTTAATGATAAAGCGTTGAGGCGCAGCATTGTTATACACGGAGCCTCATACGCCAATGATCGCTTTTTGCGCGAGAAAGGAATGCTGGGGCGAAGCTTCGGCTGTCCGGCGATACCGATGGAGGAGCACAAAGCAATCATTGATGCCATCAAAGATGGTTCCTGTTTATTTATTTATTCGCCCGACAAAAAATATTTAAAATTTTCTACGGTTCTAAACGGTTAAGGTATCTAAAGAATGGTTAAGGTTGAAGCCTGGTCTTTTTTATCAAGACCGGGCTATTTTTATTCCATTACAAACCGGTAGCCTATTCCTTTTACCGTAATAATTTCTAATGAAGGGTCACTTTTCAGGTAGCTCCTGATTTTTGTAATATACACGTCAAGCGCCCTCGAATTAAAAAAGGAGTCGCTCCCCCAAAGTACATTCAGAATATCTCGTCTGTCAATTACATGTTCCCTGTTCTCGTACAGTAATCTTAACAATTCACTTTCCCTGAATGACAATTTTTTTTCGACAAGACTATGTGTGAGCGTTTGGCGATGTGGGTTAAAAGCATATGCGCCAACCTGAATTTCATCTTTGTTGTCGTTTCCGGCGGTTTCGCTATGGAGGTTTCGCAACGCATTCTCAATACGTACAATAAGTTCCTCCATACTGAAAGGTTTGCGGATATAGTCGTTGGCGCCTTTGTGAAATCCCCGGACCAGGTCGGCGGTTTGCGTTTTTGCTGTTAAAAAAATGATGGGAACATAAACATTGGAAGCCCTGATTTCTTCCGCAATGCTAAATCCATCCTTGTTCGGGAGCATAATATCAAGTAAACAAATATCCGGTTTGGCATTATTGAATTGGGTCAACGCATCTGCACCATCCATTTCGTGGATGACTTCGTATCCCCTGCTTTCAAGGCTTTCTTTTACGATTTTGGCAAGAAAGGTTTCGTCTTCAACATATAATATTTTAGTTTTCTTCATGGGTAATGGGTAATTTAATAATGAATTCACTACCCTTACCCGGTTCGCTGTGCAGGGTAATAGTGCCGGAATGCTGCTGCACGATATGAGCTACATAACTTAAGCCCAGTCCATACCCTTTGATGTTGTGTTTGTTATCGGTGGGCACCCTAAAGAATTTTTCAAATATCTTGTCTTTATACTGGGCTGGTATTCCTATACCATTGTCTTGTACGCTTATGGTGCAGGTGTTTTCTTTGCAACTTACCTTTATGTTGATTTCAGGATGTGAATTGCTGTATTTCAGTGCATTATCAAGGAGGTTATAGAGGATACTGGTAATATGCAATTGGTCTGCGTTTATCATAAAGCGGTCGCCAATGCTTTCCAACTGTACCCTGGCTTTGGCCTTTTCAAATTGTAATCCCATCGATGCTATTACGTCTTTTGTTAATTGAAGCACATCAAATTCCTCATACTTCAATTCGGTTTCCTGTTTTTCGAACATAGAGAGTTTAAGTACTTTATCAACCAGTAAAGACAGCCGGCTTAACTCATTGCCCGCTATGCCAAGGTATTCTTTTGTACGTTCGGGCTGCTGCAGCACATTAAAGTTCTTTATGGCCTCAATAGCCACGCTCACTGTGGAGATAGGCGTTTTTAATTCATGGGTGATATTGCTGATAAATTCATTTTTGATATTCGTAAGCCGTTGCTGGGCCTTAAGATTTCTGTATAAAACCCAGAAAGCAGTGATCGTTAAACCGATCAAAAAAAGTGAAAAAATAATTTGGGGTAAAACTCTTGCAAGGATGTAGCTGAAGGTATCGCCTAATTCTATCTGGTAGGTTATGGGATGGGTAAGCCCAACGGTTGCCTTGTTCCACTCCGGCCGGGCAGGCAATTCTTTAGGCAACTCATCCGCTTCTTCTTTTCTTGTAATGGAAAAAGGAACGTTTATACTTTCTTTCAGAAGATTTTTTCTATAGGTATCAACAATTTCATTTACGCGGAGGGAGTCCTGCAGGGAATCTATTCCTACTAAAAATTCATAGAAACGTCCGCCTGACTTATAACCGTTTCGCAATGACGAATCTCCCAAAGAAGCGCCGGCCGGTCTTTCCACTGTCATAATAGATTTCAGGGCTGGTTGAGAAGGCATATGATTTATAGAATCGTTCAGGCGTTTCCTTACTATTTCGGTAAACCTGGCAATGTCTGGAGGCAATCCATAACGCAGTCTTGTGGTACTGTCTAATTTGAGTTTGGAAGATTGCATATCGAAAACGGATTCCCGGAATATGAAATTGGTTCGGATGCGCAGGATTCTCTGTTCCTCGTTAATCTTTACTGTGATCCAGTATACCTGGAAGGCCGCTATCAAAATGATGGCCGCCGTCATTAAACTAACCGATATGGTGAACTTCCGGTTCATATCGCTGCAAAAATATATTTTAGATAATGCACAAAGCGCATGCTTTAACCTTAATTAACATGTGTGCTTGCATAATAAAGAGCATTAAGCTACGTTATTTATAAATTGACTCATCCAATCCTTTTAAAATAGCCATTATGAACTCGGTAATTACAAGAAGACCATTTGATCTTAACAAGTTGTTTTTCAGCCTGCTGAATAAACTTATGCAGCGGCCGGATTTTTATCCTATTAAATATTATCACAAGAAAAAACGCGACAAGGGAACGTTAGATAGCCTGTAGCCGGCGAATTACGCCTGTAACCATAAAAAAGCAAACCATCTCTCTGCAAGAGGTGGTTTTTTTAATGAATGTCAACAAGTGATTTAGCTGAAAAGATATTCGACGTCTTCTCTTGAAAGGCTTTTTACGAAAGTATTATCATCGGCAATGATATCTCTCGCCAGTGAACGCTTCTTTTCCTGCAGTTGCAGAATTTTGTCTTCTATGGTATCCTTGCATATCATACGATAGGCGAAAATATTCTTAGTTTGCCCGATGCGATGGGTTCGGTCAATAGCCTGTTGCTCCACGGCGGGGTTCCACCAGGGGTCTACTATATATACATAATCTGCCGCAGTAAGGTTTAGCCCCACACCACCGGCTTTTAATGAAATTAAGAATGCCCGGCAGGTTTCATCATTCTGAAAGCGGTTAATTGCTTTTTCCCTGTCGGGAGCAGAGGTGCTGCCATCAAAATATTCAAACGGTACTTCCAGGGCCTTCAATTTCTCCCTAATGAGCGCAAGCATGCCCAGGAACTGCGAAAATACAAGGGCCTTATGATTACTGATATTTTCTGTAATCTCCCTCACTATTTCTTCCAATTTAATGGAATGGTTCGGGTATTTTTCCGGCTCGTTCATAATCGCCGGGGAATCGCAGATCTGCCTCAGCTTCATCAAGCCCTGTAAAATAGTGAGCTGCGACCGTTCGATACCCTGTTCACTGATCACACCTAAAATCTTATTCCGGTAATCGTTCCTGAACGCCTCATAAATTTCCCGTTGCGGCTCCTGCATTTCGCAAAACAGTATGGTTTCTGTTTTTTCCGGAAGGTCTTTCGCTACCTGTTCTTTAGTGCGGCGCAGGATAAAAGGATAGAGTAATTTCTTCAAATGCTCTTTGCGGTCCTGCTCGCCAAACTTGTCGATTGGCGTTGCAAATTCATTGCGGAAGTATTCAACGCTGCCCAGCATGCCCGGGTTTAAGAAATTCATCTGTGCGTAAATATCAAAAGTGTTGTTCTGTAAAGGTGTACCGCTCAGGCAAAGCCTGTTTTTGGAGAGGAGTAGTCCGGCAGCTTTTGTTACCTTGCTTTGCGGATTTTTAATGGCCTGCGACTCATCAAGAATAACATAATCGAAGTGTATCTCCGTTAACAGTTTAATATCGCTCCTCAATGTTCCGTAGGTGGTAATAATAACATTGTAAGCGTTGAACATTTCCTTTTCTCTTCCCCTGTCGCCGCCATGGTGAATGTAGTAAGTAAGGTCGGGCGTGAACTTCTTGATTTCGTTTTCCCAGTTGAACATTAAAGTAGTAGGACAAACCACGATTGCTTTTAATGTTTGATGGGTATCGCGGTAAAACTGCAGGAAAGAGAGCGCCTGCACTGTTTTACCTAAACCCATGTCATCTGCCAGGATTCCACCCCAGCCCACTTCACTGAGGTAATTGAGCCAGTGATAACCCGCTACCTGGTAAGGACGTAAAACATGTGCCAGTTGTTCGGGCGGATCAATTTCATTAATACGGTTAAAGTCCCTGAGCCTGTTGTATTTTTCCTCCAGCCTTATCATCACCTCAGCCTCATTTCTTTCGTCATACAGTTCGTCAATAACACTGAGATGGTATTTAGAAAGGCGCAGCGAATTATTTTTACCTTCTCCTACCCTGAACAGGAGCGAATATTTCTTCAGCCATCCATCGGGCAATATGCCCAGCGAACCATCATTGAGCTGAACAAACTGCTGTTTGTTGGCCAAAGCTCTTTTAATTTCGTCTATACTTACCTGTTGTTCGCCAAATACTACCTTCACTTTAGCGTCGAACCAATCCATGCCGCTGCTGATGTAAATCTCTGTAGAAGGGCGGGCGGTATTGAAACGAAAGTTTTTTAGGATGTCGAAACCTATTACCGGTACATTCATTTCCTTCATGCTGTCTACAAAAAGGAAAAACCAGTTGTTTTTTAATACATCCGCTCCTTTTAAGGCCAATGTTGCGGATCCTTCGGGGTGGATGAAATTAGAATGGAGATGCTCTAATTTTTTGATAAACTGCAGTTCTATTTCACGGTTTCTATGAATTTCGAGCACTTTATCTCCTATAGGAAGCGTGATGATATCTTTTGCATTAAACCGGGTTTCAAATCCTTTGTACGAAAACACCGGTATGAATAACAAGTAATCACCTTTTTCCTGTAACAGCACTTTTACATCCGGGTCGCCATCTTTCACCTCCTGCACCAGGTTCCCGTCAAACCTAACTTTATATTCTTTGGTAAGCGGTATGATCGTTTTTTTGAGATATTCCGGCCATTCGTCTGCGTTGATTAATACGTTTTCTTTATTGGCAAACTTTTCAACTTCAGGGATGTCTTCCTGGCGGCTCCAGTTATAAAACGTATCTGCGTATTTGAAGAGCATGGAGCTGCTCCATTCATTTTCCTGAACGGGCACTTCAACACCGTTTACCTGCACATAACAAGCTATTTCTATTTTTGATTTTGATGCGTTTACATGAAAAACCGGGGATGCAGTTTCTTCAGCCAGTTGAACAGGCAATAAATTAGCGGTAATAAAATTCTTCTTGCGGGGCAGGAAATACACAAGAGGATTCTCTTTCTGTTCGCTGAATAGTTTTACCAGCTTGGGGTACCAGTATTCCGAAATCAGCGATTTGGTTTCTTCGGGAAGGTCATCATCTTCATGATGAATAATGTTTTCCCATATACCCGAAAAAGGAGAGTTGCGGCTCACATACTTATTGACTTCCGATTCGTTCAATTTTCGAATCTGTTGCAGCAATTGTTTGTCGTGGTCGGAATAATTGTCGGCATTTACAAATTTTCCAAGGTCGAGTTTTTCAATTTTTCCAATAAAGTTCGTACCGCTGTCATCCATTTCGCCGGTGATAGCGTCTATTCCAAAAGACGGATATACGCTATCGGTTTCGTTAAACACTACACCTATGCGGTTACTATTGAAAGCCGGCGACTCTTCTTCGGCAGTGATGGTTTCTCTTTCCTCCATAACCGGTTGCTGCCTGGAACTGTCTACCGATACCGGGTTGGCCCGCTTAATGGAAGCATCCAGTACCCGCAAAAACGGTTTCCCGTCTTTGTACGTAAATTCAAATTTCCCTTTTAAGTCATCCTCCAGCGAATAGCCATATGCTTCAAGCAGCTTGTTCTTTTGTTTATCCCAGTTCCGGATGGAATCAAAATAATAAGGGCCATAGCTATTGAGCAATTGCAGAAAAAGGGCAACCTTGTGTATGCACAGCGGATGTTCGTGTTCATCGCATTTGCAGGAAGTGTCGAAATTCCTTTCCTCATTTTTTTGAATTACCAGGGGAAAAACCTCGCCGTTGGATGCCAGGCTCGCCTCCACCCTCTCATTGGCGGCAGAAATAATATCCGCCTTTTTTATGCGCAATATTTTATCGGCTTCTTCATAGCTATCGGGGGAACTCAAAAGCTTAATGGTTTTAAGTTCAATATCCTTCATCTTAATAACCGTATGAAGCTGGTTATAAATGATATCCTTTTCGCCTAAAATATTCTTATCCAGTAAATCCTGCAACTGAAGCAATGCTGCGGTTTCATGGCGGCAAATATCGCCGAGGTTGTAGGGGCAGGTGCACCGCACCGAAAGTCCCTTAGGGTCTTTATATTTATGTATATAAACCTTGTAAAAAGTAGCATAACTGTCGTCTTTTACCCTGAAAGTAACGGCGCCCAACAGGTTATCATGTTCAACTAATTCAACGTAGCCAATAGAATGGATTTTTTTACCTCTACGGATTACTTCGTCTGTGCCATTGTTATATACAAACTTAATGAGATGTGGTAAGGCCATGCGTTCGAAAAATTCTTAGCTCCTGCCCCTCTGCCAGGAAAAAGGTTAATTGGCGAAATTACAAAAAAAAGCCCAGCAGAAAAATGATGAATAAGCTAAGTTGAGTACAATTAAGCTTCCAGGGCAACGCTAAGGGGCGCTGTTTTTAATTTGCCTTCGTTATACAGCGGCAACACTGGTGCAATATCGGGGGTGCAGCAGTATTGAATGTCTTTTTCGAGCCCGAAACTACTTAAGCGCAGGTAATGCGATGCTTTCTTATCTTTAAGATACTGGTAAACATCGTGTTTGGCTTCTTTGTACAATGCGTAGGCTATTTCAGATGAATCGCAATTAATATAAAAATGTTCTTTCACCCGCTCTATCACCGCCCCCGCAAACAGGGTATCTTCCAGGTTCACCCTATCTTTCCAGCCTGCACAGGCCAATATCACATTTTGCTTTTTGCTGATCAAAAACGAGGTAACGGCAGACAGGTTAGGAAAGGAACCGGTAATGATATTTTCGGCCCCTCCCTGAAGCACCATGTGCAATAAGCGGGTGCCATTGGTGGTTGTAAGTATAAGTATTTTGTTTTCAATGAATTCGCGTGAATATTCCAATGGAGAATTGCCGTGCTCCAGCCCGTCGGCTATTTGCCCGTTGCGCTCGCCGGCCGTCACGGCGCCGAGAATTGCGCCTTTTTGTATACATTCCTGCACACTATCTACAGGTAAAACGTAACTGGCGCCATTGTACAATACGCCCGCTATTGTGGAAGTAGCACGCAGCACATCAATAATTACGACTATGGTATTACTTGCATCATAAAGATGCAACATTGCGGGTGAAAGCGCCGTGTATAATTCGGGTTTGTTTCCTTTCGTCATGGTTCCTTACATTCTAAAATGCATAATTATAATGGGGAGAGATCAGCCCATTACGGCGCGCCATTTTTCAGATTCGGCATACTGCTTTACTAACGCGTTTCGTTTAGTGATGAGGGATTCGAAATAACCTTTCATAAACAATTTGCCCAGTACGCTGCCCACTGCGTCGCGCGGTTCTTCCATTTCAATCAGGTCGATTACCAGCGTGCCGTTTTCAACGGGTTTGAAATGATGTTCATGCCGAAAGCTTTTTAAGTCGCCCTTTACCTGTTCTTCAACAAATTTTTCCGGTATATCCATTTCAAGAATCCTCGCTGTAATAGCCCTGGTTTTACCAAAATGTTTGGCGCTAAGGGTAATGGTATCGCCTGCGGCCACCAATATGCCCGTGGCGCTCGCGGTTAAGGTTTCGTTTTTCCCCTGCAGCGCTTTTTTATAAATAGTGGTGTTGCGGCACAAATCAAACACCCGGTCAACAGGGGCTTTAATAAACGTAGTAAGGTGAATGGAAGACATTGGATTAAGGTTTTATATGGATGTTATTGTTGTTGTACAAAGGGTAGTTTGGATACTTTGGCTTTCAGCATTTTGTCGCGTACCTCAATAAACACTTCGGTGTCGATATCCGCAAAATCCTTTAATACATATCCCATTCCAACAGCCCTTCCTAAAGTTGGCGATTGAGTTCCGGAAGTTACGCGTCCTATGAGGTTCCCTTCTGCATCTTTAATGCGGTAATCGTGTCGCGGAATGCCGCGATCAATCATTTCAAAACCCACTAATTTTTTGTCAACTCCTGCGGCCTTTTGTTTTTGAAGATATTCGCTTGCTATAAATGATTTTGAGAACTTGACGATCCATCCCAACCCTGCTTCCAAAGGAGATGTAAAATCATCAATATCGTTACCGTATAAGCAATACCCCATTTCTAACCGCAGGGTATCCCTCGCACCCAGTCCTATGGGCTTCAATCCACTGGCAGCGCCGGCCTCAAAAATAGCATTCCAGATCGTTTCTGCATTTGCTTCCTTATCTTCAAAATAGATTTCAACACCTCCCGCCCCGGTATAGCCTGTGGCACTAACCAGCACATTGCCGATGCCCGCAAAATTGCCTTTTACAAAAGTGTAATACTTTAGATTTATTATATCCAGCCCGGTAAGGGGTTGCAGCATTTTTGCCGCGTTGGGCCCCTGCACCGCCAAAAGGCAGGTTTTGTCGGAAACATTATGCATTTCCACCCCGGCGGTATTGTGACCGCTGATCCAGTCCCAGTCTTTCTCTATATTAGAAGCATTCACCACCAGCATGTATACTTTATTGGCTTCGATGCAATATACCAGCAAGTCGTCAATTATTCCACCATTTTCATTGGTGAGGCAACTGTATTGTACTTTACCATCGCTTAGTTTTGAGGCATCATTGGTGGTTACCTGCTGAATCAGATCCAACGCCCCTTCTCCTTTAATAATAAATTCGCCCATGTGACTAACGTCAAAAACGCCTGCATTGTTACGTACGGCGGCATGCTCATCGTTAATTCCGGTATAGCTGATCGGCATATTGTATCCTGCAAATTCTGCCATCTTAGCGCCAGCCGCAATGTGCTTTGCTATAAAAGGAGTTTGTTTCATGTGTTCATTTTTATTTTTCAGTCTCCGCATTTTTAAACCAACCGCTGTACATCAGGTAATTGTTGGCTATGCGGTTAATTTCTCCGCTGATTAAATCTGCGGGAACGTCTTTTATTTTTTTTGCCGGTACCCCCGCGTAAATAGAACCGGCTTCAACCTTTACACCTTCCAGTACTACGGCCCCGGCAGCAATAATAGCGTGGCTCCCGATTTCGGCATTATCCATTATGATGGCTCCCATGCCTATCAACACATTATCCTGCACCCTGCAACCATGCACGATGGCGTTGTGCCCGATGCTGACGTTATCCCCGATAACTGTTTTTGTTTTTTGATAGGTGCAATGAATAACCGCCCCGTCCTGGATATTTACTTTATTGCCGATGCGAATGGAATTTACATCACCCCTCACTACAGCATTGAACCATATACTGCAATGTTCACCCATGGTTACATCGCCCACAATGGTAGCATTGGGCGCTATATAACAATTTTGTCCGATGGTAGGATAAACGCCTTTAACGGGTAGTAATACTGGCATCGTTTTAGGTTTGTTAATGTTTCAGGGGATGTTCATCCATTGGTTATACCAATGCTATATCAAAATGCACCAGGTCTACAAAATGCTGCACCCGTTCGTCGATATCTTTTTTTGACAGTTCCCTCAGGCGGGTTGTGCCAAATTTTTCTACACAAAAAGAAGCGATAGCCGAACCGATAATAATGGCAGACTTCATGCTCTCAAAAGAAAAATCTTTGGTACTGTCTAAATAGCCGATAAATCCCCCGGCGAATGTATCACCGGCTCCTGTTGGATCAAATACATCTTCGAGCGGTAAAGCGGGAGCAAAAAACACGTGATCTCCATGAAAGAGGAGGGCGCCATGCTCCCCTTTTTTGATGACCAGGAATTGGGGTCCCATCTTCATAATTTCGCGGGCTGCCCTTACCAGGGAATATTGCCCCGATAGCTGCCGGGCTTCGCTATCATTCACCAGCAATACGTCAATTTGCTGAACCACTTTTTCAAGTTCGGGCATTGCCATTTCCATCCAAAAATTCATTGTATCCAGCACGATCAACTTTGGACGCTTCTTCATTTGAGCTATTACATTGAGCTGCACCGCCGGTGAAAGATTGCCCAGCATTAAAATGTCTGCCCCCTGGTAGCTTTCAGGTACAATGGGGTCAAAATCGCCCAGCACATTGAGCTGTGTTTCCAGGGTATCGCGGGTGTTCATATCCATATGATACTTACCGCTCCAGAAAAATGATTTTTTGTCTTTTTTTATCTGAACCCCTTCCATTTGTACCCCTCTGGCGGCGAGCATATCCAGTTCTTCCTGCGGAAAATCGCCGCCCACTACTGAAATTTGCTGAATGGGTTGTGTAAAATGAGAAGCGCTCCATGCTATATAGGTAGCCGCCCCGCCAACAATTTTATTACTTTTACCAAAAGGTGTTTCAATTGCGTCAAAAGCCATGGAACCAACAACAACCACAGACATGAAGAATAGATTTTTACGATGATCAATAGGTTATTCTTTGAAGCTATCCTGGCCTATAGGCAGGCGTAGCTCCAATTTTAAAACCGTGCAAAACTAAGTCTAATTTTGTTACCATGGAATTTGAAACCTTTACATCAAGCCTTGTCGACAACCTTCCGCCCACCGCGGTGTCGGCCTATCTTCAGGCGTTGTGGTATGATGCCCGGGGGGATTGGAACAAAGCCCATGATATTATACAGGATATTCCTGGTACTAACGCCTCGTGGATACACGCTTACCTGCACAGGAAAGAAGGCGATAGCGGAAATGCCCGGTACTGGTACAGCAAAGCTGGCAGGCCCTATCCCCAAACATCGTTGCAACAGGAGTGGGAACACCTGGTAAAAGCATTATTATAAGTACTAAAAAAGAGGCTGCCTTTTTTATAAGACAGCCTCTATGCAGTGAACTTTTGATTCCTATTTTCCCTTAACGTTAATAGAGATACGCCTGTTCTTTTTCATGTTTTCTTCAGTGTCGTTGGGTGCAACAAAATGACTGGCTCCGTATCCTTCCGCTCCATCGAGCTGGCCGGCATTTGCTCCTGCGCCTTTTAAGGCAGCCAGTACCGCGTTGGCCCTATCCTGCGACAGTTTTTTGTTGGCATTGGCGTCGCCGGTATTATCGGTATAGCCACCGATTTTAATTTTTGCCTTTGGAAACGCCTTTAAAATGGCGGCAATATTCTGTACCTGTTTTGCAGATTCACCAGTGATTGTGGCGCTTCCGGTTTCAAAATTCAGATCATCGAAATCAAACCATTTTTCCTTGCTTATAGGCTCATCCGACTTCAGGTAGGTAACCAGCATGTCTTCGATACCACCTTTGTAAGCATCCAGTTCGGTGTTACCGGGTAGTTGCACTTTTATGGATTCGCGCACTGGTTCCATCACTTCAGGCGCTGCCCCCGGGAACACTATGTACTTCCGGTTCCACAGCCGCAGGAACTTCCGGAGTATTGCCACAACTTCTAAATAAATAGAGCAACAGCGCAAATGCCAATACAGCCAGGATAAGCGGAAGCAACCAATTCGTTTTTTTCCTGACTTCTGCATGCGCGGTATCTACGGCATGGGCGCCAGCGTCTTTTGCATCCGAAAAGGCCGAATTTAGTTTTGAACCAATGCCCGAAAGGCTGCCCAATCCCAATGCTCCTGCCAGGTTAAAACCAGAGGGTATGGCAGAAAGAATACTGTCTTTTTGCGAAGCAAGCAAGGAAGTAAGACCCGACACACCAAGATTGTTTTGGGTGGCATATTTGCCGAGGGTACCCAATGCTACAGGCGCTACCATGCTTAACAGCGATGATGCCGAAGAAGGTTTAATACCCGAAAAACCAGAAATAAGACTGGAAATATTGCCCAATTTATCGCCGAACAAACCGGAGGCCATACTCATTAAACCAGAAGTGCTACCGCCGCCCGGTAGCAGTCCACCGAGATTGTCCAAAATTCCGCTGCTGCTGGCCTGCTTCCCCATATCTAAAAGCGACTGGGCTCCGGCGCTGGTTCCGGCTTTATCTAACAGTCCTGTTAATACCGATGGTACAGTGCCGCTTAGCGCTTTTTGAATGCTGTCTCCATTTTCTCCAAATGCAGCCGCAGCACTATTGAGGAGGTCATTGCCGAAGAGACCATTGACAGAATCGAGAAGATTGAATGCCATAACGCTTAGTTTTAATTGGTGTAAAAAGTAGATACCAAGCGGTTAGGAACCAGGGAGTGAGTATTTTTTGCTCCTGCAAACGTATAAAAAATACCCATAATACCTGACATGAATTTTATATTATCCTTAAGAAATATGGAGGAAGGCACAAAATTCAAACTGGGTAACAATATGCCGTGAGAAACGGATGCTTTTTTCAAATGGATTCTTTTAGCAGGTTTTTTTATTTAGATCACTCTTTTCTTTAAGTGAAATAATTGGTTTGCATTACTTTATATTAAATTACCTTTGCATCGGATACTGAAATACCCAATGTTTCAGACCCTATCCTTGGAACACTAAACCTTATTTTGCCTTATCATTGTATTAAACCTTATACAAATATGTTTGTATATAATCCTGTGAATAATAAGAAGATCACGATTCTTATTGTTGATGATCATAAACTGATCAGGGACACCTGGTCGTTTATATTAAACAGCGACTCCCGTTTCCAGGTCATTGCCGAATCGGACTCCGGAAAAGATGCCATCGATATCGCACAAAACAATCATCCCAACATCATATTAATGGATATTAACATGACGCCGATGAATGGGTTTGAGGCTACCAAACAAATCAGGAGAGTGTCGCCCGAATCAAAAATTATTGCTGTTTCCATGCATTCCCAGCCAGCATATGCCAAAAAAATGCTGCAGGTAGGCGCTATGGGTTATATTACCAAAAACTCCTCCAAGGAAGAAATGATAGCTGCGATAAACGAAGTGGCGCAGGGAAAAAAATACATCTGCAATGAAGTAAAAACCATTCTTTCCGAGCAGGTGCTGCACAATAGTGAAAGACCGGATATCAATCTGTTGTCGCAGCGCGAAGTAGAGATCATTGACCTCATTAAACAGGGGCAGTCGTCGCGGGAAATTGCGGAGCAATTAAACATTACACTCAAAACCGTGGAAGTTCACCGCCACAATATTCTAAAAAAGTTGAACTTAAAAAATACGGCGGCCCTGGTGAATTTTATTAATAATGCGGGAATAGGATAGGGCTCCTTCAAAATCAATTATTTTGTATGGTAACCATCGCATGCCTTTCAATGGGTGCATCTTTTAAGCATTAACCATGTCTGCACTTTCTATCACCACCATTCAAACCCGGTTGTACTGGGAAGACAAAACGGCAAACCTGCAAATGCTGGGCGAAAAGATCAAAGCTATTCCCGAAAAAACGGAAATCGTAATACTGCCCGAAATGTTCAGTACAGGGTTTACCATGCAACCTCAAAAGCTGGCCGAAAATATGGATGGGGTTACCGTACAGTGGATGCAAACCATGGCAGCCCGGCAAAAAATCATTCTTGCCGGAAGTGTTATTATTGAGGAAGATGGAAATTATTACAATCGTTTAATTTGGATGCTGCCCGATGGTAATTACGGTTATTACAATAAGCGGCATTTATTTGCGTATGCCCGGGAGCACGAACATTACACAGCAGGCAATAAAAGGCTTATCGCTTCCGTAAAGGGCTGGAAGATTAACCTGCAGGTTTGCTATGACCTTCGCTTCCCGGTATGGGTAAGGCAAAAAAGTCACCGGGTTGAGCAAGATGAAACCCAACCCATAAGCACTGCGGAATACGATCTTATTATTTATGTGGCCAACTGGCCCGAAAAGCGTATCCATGCCTGGAAAACGCTACTGCAGGCCCGGGCCATAGAAAACCAATGTTATGTAGCCGGCGTGAACCGCGTTGGAAAAGACGGGAATGAAATTAACTATAGTGGCGATTCAATGATTATTGACCCACTGGGAGAACCCATGTATTTCGCGTCTGACCGGGAAGAAACCTTTACCTGCATGCTGCATAAAGAAAAACTTGAAACCATAAGAAGGCAATTCCCCTTTTTGAGAGACGCCGACAATTTTTTCATTGACCTTTGAACGTCTAAACTATCCGTAATTGATGAAAAGAGCTTATTCGAACGCCACCCTTTATACCGGCAATACAATAGAAAGGGGCAAAGCAATCCTGGTAAATGACCATACTATTGAACAGTTGGTGGATGAAAAAAGTATTCCGGAAGGCTATATCATTAAGGATCTTAGCGGACTGAACATAGCGCCGTCGTTCATTGATCTGCAGCTATATGGCGGTAACGGACAATTATTTTCTGCAGAACTTACTACCGATGCCATAGCGGCTACCTACCAATATTGTTTGCAGGGCGGTTGTACCCACTTTATGATTACCATGGCCACCAATACCATTGATATTTTTTTGAACGGTATTGAGCTCGTGAAGCAGTATTGGGAGCAGGGGGGAAAAGGCCTGCTGGGATTGCATCTTGAAGGACCTTATCTGAATCCGAAAAAAAAGGGCGCCCATATTGAAGCCTGTATTAAAAAGCCGACAGTGGCCGAAGTGAGCATGCTGCTCGAAAAGGGAAAAGGCGTGCTAAAGATGATGACCGTAGCGCCGGAAGTATGCGATGAGGAAGTTATCCGGCTGCTTATAGAAAATGATATAATCGTTTCGGCGGGGCACAGCAATGCTACTTATGCAGAAGCAACAAAAGCTTTTGCGCTGGGTATACCTACTGCAACGCATTTGTTTAATGCCATGTCGCCTTTCCAAAGCCGTGAACCGGGATTGGTGGGCGCTATCTACGATCACGATACCGTAAAAAGCAGTATTGTGGCCGACGGTGTGCATGTGGATTTTGTGTCGGTGCGCATCAGTAAAAAGCAAATGGGTAACCGCTTATTTTTTATTACCGATGCTGTTACAGCAACCTCAAAAGGCGATTACCCTCATATGTTTAAAGGCGACAGGTATACATTGCCCGATGGTACCCTTTCCGGCTCTGCATTAACGATGATGCAATCTGTAAAAAATGGAGTAGAGCATGCCGGCATACCGCTTGAAGAAGCGCTGCGAATGGCAGCTATGTACCCTGCACAGTTATTAAAAGCCGGCGCTCCTTTATTGGGGAAAATAGAAGCAGGTTATGTTGCCGGTTTTGTGGTGTTCAACCATGCGCTGGAGATTAAGGAAGTCATCACTGCTTAATCCATTCCTACCGTACAATTTTCTGCACATATATAGTAGCGGGGGTTTGCGCCCTTAAAAAATACAGGCCGCTGCTCAGGGGCAATAGTCCGTCAAACTGATAGCTGTAAAGGCCCGGCGTGCATTCCAATTGTTTTGTCATTATTATTTTTCCCTGCATATCAATAATGCTCAATTGTATGGTTTGCCGTTGGTCGCTGTAAAAGCTGACGTTTATTTTGTCGTTAAACGGATTGGGCGACAGCCGGAGGTTGAATTGGGTATCGCTGCTGTTCTTCACCGGCAACATATTGCTGTAAGAAAATCTGCCGGTGTCGGAAACAATTTTGATGCGGTAAAATCTTTGTCCGGCCCGAAGCGGCTCGCTATCGGTAAAACTAAACTGTTTGTTGCTGGCATTGATTGGATATACTTTGCCAATGGCTTTGTACGGTCCATTTTCATTTGGGGCAGACTCTACTTCAAAATAATCAAGACCCGGTTCATCAAATTCCCAACTTAACAGTACCTGGTTGTCGTTAACACGCGAGGTGAAATTATAGATGCCAAC
>CAYMKT010000005.1:0-21641 GCA_964391065.1 uncultured Terrimonas sp.
ATATTATGGACGGTTCAGAAAATTTAATACATAGCAATACTGCTTCGGCATTTAAGAACCTGGAAGGTATTGAGTATTTTGAATTTGAGGAAGATTTTGTGGAGGCCAATATGAGGTGCATCCCCATGATTGTTCGGTTTAAATTAGATCGTGCAGGCATAAAACTGCAATTGAGGGAATGGGTTAAATTTAATGTAAACAGCAGAGTCGCACTGGCCACCATGAACTGTGGCACCAAAGAAGAGGTTTGCCTGTATAAGGATCAACTTGTGCAACTGATCAGCCAATATGCAGGAACAGAAGCTACCGCTTTAAAAATCGACGACAATCCGGCCTGGGCAGACAAAACATCGATGCCTGCCACCTTAAAACAAGAAGCAAGAAAGATAGGCGCTAACCTGTCGGTCACACAATGGAAATCATTAACCGATCTGCAACGATTTGCTTTGCTTAAACTGTCGGGACCCGGCCATGAAAATAAAAATTTTACGAAAGCTATGAAAGAGTTCGGTTTATTATGAGTTGTTGAAAAGAACAAAAAGACATACCATCTACCAAAAACTATTTTATTCATATGAGCCTCGTATCCACCATAAAAATCAATTTCAGGGGCGGCATTATTTCACCCGGCGATTTGTATAATATCCTGGTGGCAGCCACCAAAGCGCAGGTTATCAATGTAAGTTTTGGATTGCGGCAACAGTTGCTCATTCCGGCTACTCACGAGAATGTGGATTTGCTTACCGGTGAGTTAAACAAACTGGGCATTCACTACGAAATAAACGATGATGTATACCCTGGCATCATTAGTTCTTATCCCGCGGAAGAAGTTTTTATTACCCATACATGGTTAAGTGAGGGCGTGTACAAAGACATTTTTGATGGCATAGATTATACCCCGAGGCTGAAAATTAATATCTCCGACAGTAACCAGAGCTTTACGCCTATGCTCACCGGCAATATCAATTGGGTAGCCTCTGCAGCAGCGCAGCATTTCTGGCACCTGTTTATACGCTTTCCTAAAACAAATGCCATTTACGAGTGGTCGGAAATGGTATACACCAACGACCTTCCCCGGCTTTCCAGGGAAATTGAACGGTTGATTGATGAAGATAAGAATGCATTCTACGGTAATGAAGATGCAAATGGCGACCAGTTGTTCAAACAAATTCAACCGGAAAAGTATATTACAAAACCAGCGGAAAACCCAGTTGAGCTACCAGCCTTTAATTTGCCTTACTACGAAGGACTGAATAGGTACAGCGATAAATACTGGCTGGGCGTATATCGCCGCGATGAATTATTGAGCGTTGAGTTCCTGAAAGAAGTATGCCTGCTATGCCTTGAAACCAAAATCGGGCAGCTATGTTCTACGCCATGGAAATCCATAATAGTAAAGAGCATTGAAGAAAAGCACAAACCGAAATGGAGTAATTTGCTGGAGAAATACCAGTTGAACATGCGGCACGCCGCCAACGAGTTGAATTTCCAGGTGGAAGACAATTGCAGGGAAGGACTGAACCTGAAAAATTATCTTGTTAAAAAACTAAATGACAAAGACATCAGAACTTTCGGTATTTGTATTGGCATTAAAACAAGAAAGAAGAGTGAAGTATTCAGCAGTATTTTAATAAAACGGAAACCTGTGTTGAGCTTTTTGGGCATTGAACTGATGCATGTATATGATATTTTATGCGCTCATGATTTTAATCCCAATAAACGCACCGGGTTTGTGTTTAGCAGGAACAACCCCAGGTTTGTACTGGTGGAACAGTTGCGAAGGTCGTTGGTAGCCTTTCATAATAACAGGACTGATAAAAAAATAAACGAAAAAAGACTGTCCGTTCAAAGGGTTGAAAAAGAAAAAAACAAAGAAAAAGAATACGTTTATCAATGCAAACATTGCTTTACCATATACGATCCGTTAATGGGTGAACCGCAAAACGATATTGCAGCCGGAACCCCTTTTGAAATGTTGAACAACCACTACGTGTGCAGCCTGTGTGAGGCGCCCGGGGAGGATTTCATCAAAACAGAAAAAACAGGGCTGGGGCTAAAGCCCGTTTAGTTCAGCGTGGGCATTAAAATTTCTGAAATATTTTTTTTGTTCCGCCAAAACAGCAACGGAATGCACTGCCAGGTGATCGAGCATAAATTTCATGCTATGCCTTATTAAGCGCCCATCCCTGAGCATACCAGGAATACCTGATAAGCCCTGCGCGGTATATATGCCGCAAAGCGGCTCCGGTTCGCCATCGTTTAAAAACACATAGGCTTCGGATTTTGGCGTCCTGGTATATTGGGTATATAGCGCTTTAAGCAAAGCAGGCTCCATCAATGGCATGTCGCAGGCAAGTACAAAAAGATCTTCGCCTGGATGCTGAAGATGACTGCTTAACACACCAAGCAGAGGACCGCTCAATGGCAGAGACAGGTCATCGGCAATAAGTAGATCTGGCGAAAAAACAGAAGCATACTCAGGGTATTGATTGTTGTTTACAGATATTTTTACGGGAATATCCAAAACATTCATTTTATCAATCGCAGTTTGTGCCCATGTGCCGGCTTCCAGTTTGAGCAGGCCCTTGTCGCTGCCCATCCTGGAGCTTTGCCCACCACATAAAATAATACCCAGCATATACAATGGATTTAAAACAAACAGCTTTTAACGCATAACACATATAACATCATGTGTATTTGTGTTTTTTATAGATTTAGTTTGATAAATTTACCTGTTATTTGAGAGAAAAAATAAAATACCAGCTAACTTCCCCGGGGTTCATTCAAAAAAATGGTGTAATGATTGTTGATTCTTATCATCGTATTCATAATTATCTCAGAATTTCGCTTACAGACAACTGCAACCTTCGTTGCTTTTATTGTATGCCGGAGGAAGATTATCATTTTACACCAACGTCGCGCATTATGCAGGCAGATGAAATTGAGGCGCTGGCAAAGATCTTTGTGGCGAGGGGCGTGAATAAAGTAAGACTTACCGGGGGTGAACCTCTGGTAAGAAAGGATGCTGCAGCTATTATCTTATCATTGTCGAAACTGCCTGTCCGCCTTACATTAACCACCAACGGAACAAGAGTACATGAGTTTGTCGACATTCTGCAAACAGCCAAAGTAACATCGCTTAATATTAGTCTTGACACTTTACAACCAGACAAATTTGAGCTCCTCACCAGGAGGAACCAGTTTAAAACGGTCTTCGAGAATATCCAATTGCTGGTTAGTAAAAATTTTCACGTAAAAATAAACGTGGTGATGATGAAGGGGCTGAACGATAGCGAGATCAATGATTTTATAGAATGGACAAGAAATACGCCGGTGCATGTGCGGTTTATTGAGTTCATGCCCTTTAGTGGTAACAGGTGGACAAGTAACAGGGTGTTTACCTTGCAACAAATACTGGACGTTGTAAAACAGAAATATGTTTTCACGAGATTAAAAGATGAAAAACATGCAACAGCAAAAAAATATGGTATACCCGGGCATAAAGGAACGTTTTCCATTATCAGTACCATGAGCGCTAACTTTTGCAGCGATTGCAACCGGATGCGGCTCACCGCCGATGGCAAACTGAAGAATTGCCTTTTCTCGCAGGATGAAACAGATTTATTAACGGCGCTGCGAAATAATGAAGACATCAATCCGCTGATCAATCAAAACCTGCTTCGCAAAGCCGAAAAATTAGGCGGACAGTTTACAGAGGATTTTGAACGCATTAAAACAGAAACCATTCACAACAGGAGCATGATAACCATTGGCGGGTAACATCCAACAACCGCTACTTATTTTATATGAACGGAGCCAAGATGATAGGTGTAAGCGATGCCAAACGCATCATTAGTGAGCATATCAGTTGTTTGCCCGGTATATCGCTTAATCTGCAGCAAGCCGCCGGATTTGTGTTAAGTGACGATGTATACGCCACAGTCGATATTCCTTCTTTTCCGCAGTCTTCTATGGATGGCTATGCCTTTGCATTTACTGACTGGAAGCAGCAGGGAAGGTTGAAAATCAAGGGTGAGATTCCGGCAGGCAACCATACCCCTGTTACATTGGAAGAAAATACGGCGGCAAGAATTTTTACAGGCGCCCCGCTGCCATCTGGCGCAGATACGGTTGTAATGCAGGAGAAAGTAAACCTAAAAGATGGCTACCTCGCTATCCATGACGAAAACCTTCGCCCGGGCATCAACGTTCGTCTGCGTGGCGCGGAAATCAAAGCCGGGTCTTTAGCATTAGAGAAAGATAGCTATTTATCTGCGGCGGCTATCGGTTTCCTGGCAGGCGCCGGGGTGAGCGCGATACAGGCTCACCGAAAACCTCGTATAAGCATTATCGTAACAGGCAAAGAATTGCAGCAGCCTGGTAAACCGCTTCACTACGGGCAGGTATACGAATCCAATTCTTTTAGCCTGGCAGCAGCCCTGCAACAACTACATTTCACTAACATAACATTAACCCGGGTTGATGATAATTTGGAAGAATTGCAAACTGTTTTAAAAGATGCTTTATTACAAGCCGACATGGTGCTGCTAACCGGCGGCATAAGCGTTGGCGACTACGATTATGTATTGCAGGCAGCTACGGCCTGCGGGGTAACAGCTTTGTTTCATAAGGTGAGGCAAAAACCCGGTAAGCCATTATATTTTGGCATGAAGGAAAACAAACCTGTGTTTGGTTTACCGGGAAATCCGGCGTCCGTGCTCACCTGCTTTTATGAATATGTAGTTCCGGCGCTGGGAAAATTGTGTAACCGGAAAAATCTTACAAACATCATCAAAGCTCCGCTGGCAACACCCTTTCAAAAACCGGCGGGACTTACACATTTTTTAAGAGGATGTTACGCCAACAATTGCGTTACGATACCGGATGCCCAGGAATCTTACCGGCTCAGTTCCTTTTCCAAAGCAAATTGCCTTGTAAGGATAGATGAAAACATAACGCATTGTGAAGCGGGGGAGATGATAACAATTAACACCCTTCCAATATAAAATTGCATGACAGAAACAATGATCATATTCTACCTGCTATTGTTTATCGTTGCTTTTCTATATGCATCGGTAGGTCATGGTGGCGCCAGCGGCTACCTGGCACTAATGGCGATATTCAGTATCTCTCCCACTGTAATGAAACCCACCGCGTTGTTGCTTAATTTGTTTGTATCCAGTATCGCTTTTGTACAATTTTACCGGGGCGGTTATTTTAAGTGGCGGTTATTTTGGCCGCTGGCTTTAGCTTCCATCCCTATGGCATTTGTGGGTGGAATGATTCATGTAGACGCTTCTATTTATAAGAAAATACTAGGGCTACTGTTATTGATTCCGATCATACGTTTTCTTTTCTTCACAAATATCAAAGTAGACGAAACAAAAAAACCGCCATTCTATTTATTATCGCTGATCGGGGCAGTGATTGGTTTTTTATCAGGACTGATAGGCATCGGCGGAGGAATTATTTTGTCGCCGGTTTTATTGCTGTTAAAATGGGCGCACATGAAACAAGCCGCTGCTATCAGCGCGTTGTTTATTTTTGTAAATTCATTTTCAGGACTCGCCGGGCAGGTTACCAAAGGGGTTTCATTTAGTCCGGATATGTATGCCTACGTGGCAATTGCTTTTACAGGGGGAATATGTGGCGCCTATGCAGGTTCACTGCGGTTTAAACAGGTTGTACTGAAAAATATTCTGGCCGCGGTATTAATGCTCGCATCTTATAAACTGCTGTTTACATATGCCTGACAGCAAAACGAATAGGTATTGTTGGTTAAATCTATATCGTCAATGGTAGAAAAAAAAGTAAACATTATCGCATTTGGCAAGATCACCGATATTACGGGCAGGGATGCCTTTAGCCTGGAGGGCGTTGCAGATACCAACCAGCTCAAAGCATCACTACTGCATGTTTACCCTGCCCTGGCTGGCATGAGCTACCTGGTAGCCGTCAACAAAAAAGTGGTTTCCGGTAATACCACATTAAGCGAAGATAGCGAGGTGGCGCTTTTACCGCCATTTTCAGGTGGATAAAAATGGATACCAATAACGCAACATACGAAAGATACAGCCGGCAAATTATTTTGAAGGAATTTGGGGAGGAGGGACAAAAAAAATTATCGCAGGCCAAAGTGCTTGTTGTTGGCGCCGGGGGATTAGGTTGCCCGGTACTGCAATATCTTGCTGGCGCTGGCCTGGGTTCAATAGGTATAATGGATGATGATACGATTTCAATCAGCAACCTGCACCGGCAAACATTATACTCCACTGAAGATATGGGTTTACCCAAGGCATTAAAAGCCGCCGAAGTGTTAACCCGGTTAAATCCCGATATCGAAATCAAAGCATTCCATGAACGGCTTACCACGGCAAATGCCCTTACCATACTGCAAGGATATGATATCATTGTTGATGGAACAGACAATTTCACTACCCGATATATGATCAACGATGCCTGTGTGTTGTTGAATAAACCATTAGTATATGGCGCCGTCTCAAAATTTGAGGGGCAGGTAGCTATTTTCAACGCTGGCAGAGAAAAGGATCAACCACCAGTAAATTACCGCGACCTGTTTCCCAGTCCTCCCGGGCCCGATGAAGTGCAGGCCTGCGACGAAGCCGGCGTAATGGGTTTTATGCCGGGAATAATAGGAACGATGATGGCGGGTGAAACGATTAAACTCATTACGGGTATGGGCTCGCCGCTTGTTAACCAGTTGCTTATCTATAATGCCTTAAACAATCAAACCAGGCAATTTGATATAACAGCTTCAGACGTAACCCGTTCGTTAATACCGTCTGATGAAATGACGTTTAAGCAGACTGACTACGACCTGCTGTGTGGTTCTTTTAATATGGTAAAGGAAGTGAATGCACGCGATTTTGATGATTGGATATCGAACGGAGACGTTGACATTATTGATGTGCGCGAACAGCAGGAAGCACCGGTTGTAAGCGAGTTTGATCATCTCCATATTCCATTGAAACTGTTAAGCAACAACATTGCAACGATCAAAAATAATACGGTCATTGTTTTTTGTCAAACGGGCAGCCGCAGCCGCGAAGCCGTTAGGTTGCTTTCCGGTATTTTTGGGCAAAGCAAAACAATCTATAGTTTAAGGGGAGGTATTGTGCAATGGAAACAAAAGCAAATACAACAAGGCACATGACAACAAAAAAAATAAAGAGCATTTTCATAAACGGAGCCATATCCGCCTCCTTTATTGCCCGGAAAATTCAGGATCACAGCAGCAAAACAGGTATAGGCGCACATAGTATTTTTTTGGGACAGGTGCGGGCAGATACGGTTGATGAAAAAAAAGTGACTGCAATCATGTATACCGCGTATGAACCCATGGCATTAGAAAGTATGCATAGCATCAGGGAATCCGTTTTTGAAAAGTACAGTCTTACCTGCATGCATGTTTACCACAGCCTGGGAATAGTAAAGGCAGGCGAGGTTTCCCTTTTTGTATTCACCTCCTCTCCCCATAGAAAAGCCGCTATTGATGCCTGCGGGGAAGTAGTAGAAAGAATAAAGTCCGAACTTCCGGTATGGGGCAAGGAACTATTTGAAGATGATAGCTATCAATGGAAATCAAACCAACCAGGTAATACGGATAACAACAACAGCTAAATTTTATTATGGTTAACATCACGCATAAATCAAATACCTTACGGATCGCCATTGCCTCGGCCACATTAACGGTATCAAAACCCGAGACCATTGAAGCCATCAAAAATAAAACCGTACCCAAGGGCGATGTGTTTGAATTTTCGAGGGCGGCCGGATTATTAGCCATCAAAAAAACGAGCGATGTCATTCCCGATTGTCATCCCCTGCCGGTGGAGTATGCTGCCATCACCTATTCGATTGATGGATTAAGGATCACTATTTCGGTGGAAGTACATACCATTTACAAAACCGGCGTGGAAGTAGAAGCCATGCATGGCGCCGCCATCACAGCGCTAACCATGTACGACATGTTGAAGCCATTAGACAAAGCGGTGGAAATTTCAGCGATACGATTGATGGAAAAAAAAGGCGGCAAGTCGGGTTACCAGAATACCGAGAGCATTGATTTAAAATGTGCGGTAATCGTTTGCTCCGACACCATTGCTGCCGGACAGGGTGAGGATAAGGCTGGAAAGGCAATAATAGAGAAATTACAACAACAGCATGTGCCCGTTTCCTTGTATGAAATTATTCCTGATGAATTCATACAAATCCAGGAAAAGGCAAAACAACTAAGTGCAGAAGATTACCGCCTTGTTCTTTTTATAGGCGGAACCGGTGTATCACCCAAAGACATTACGCCTGATGCCATAGCACCTTTGCTCAACAGGGAAATACCGGGCATCATGGAAACAGCGCGAAATTACGGACAACAACGAACGCCATACGCCATGCTATCAAGGGGGATAGCCGGGTTCATTAAAAATACGCTCATCATAACGCTGCCGGGTTCAACCCGCGGAGCAGCCGAATCCCTGAACGCTATATTTCCGCATATACTGCATGTTTTTCCCGTGCTGGAAGGCAAGAGACATGAAAATTAAAAGCCTGCTGAGCAGTCCTCACCACAATTGAAAAAGCGAGGCCGAAACAAATCAAATATGCTGTTGTACATCTGCCAGGGTAAAAATCGGATATAATGAATATATTAGCGGAATCAGAAAAACCGTAATTAATATTAAGCATGAAAAAATTATTCCTTTTCTCATCTGTTATTTTTCTCAGTTTTTACACGATTGCTGCCAGGGCGCAAAAAGTTAAATGGACCACGCTCTTCAATGGCAAATCACTCAAAGGCTGGAAACAAATGGGTGGTGTTGCAAAGTATTCCGTTGAAAACGGCGCCATTGTTGGAACAACTGTGTCCGCCACTCCTAACAGCTTTTTGGTAACAGAAAAAGAATATGGGGATTTTATCCTGGAACTGGAAGTACTTCTGCCCGATACCACCACCAATTCGGGGATACAGTTCAGGAGCCATTTTAACCCCGCAGCCAATGAGGGAAAAGGACGGTTCTACGGTTATCAATACGAACTTGACGCATCCTCCAGGGCATGGACGGCCGGTATTTACGATGAAGGCCGCAGGGGTTGGCTTTATCCTTTAGACCTGAACCACTCGGCGCAAACGGCATTGAAACATGGCGCCTGGAATGCTGTTAAAATAGAATGCATTGGAAATACGATCAAAACCTGGATCAATGGAGTACCTGCCAGCTACCTGGTAGACGATGCAGACGCCTCAGGTTATATTGCATTGCAGGTACATGGCATTGGTACCGAACGCACACCCGGCACCCAAATTAAATGGAAAAACATCCGGGTGGCAACAGGCGGACTCACTCCCTCCCCCTTTCCGGCTAATGTATTTGTAGTGAACAATACCATCAATACTTTAACCGATGCTGAGAAAAGCAACGGCTGGAAATTGTTATTTGATGGTGTGAGTTCAGCCGGATGGCAGGGTGCAAAAACAGGTAGCTTTCCCGATAAAGGATGGAAGATCGCTGATGGAAATATTACTGTTCTTTCTTCAAAAGGACTGGAATCTGCCAACGGAGGCGATATTGTAACCAAGGACCTGTACAGCGCTTTCGATCTTTCGTTCGAATTTAAGCTATCAACCGGTGGCAACAGCGGCGTAAAGTATTTTGTTACGCTTTCTGAAAACAATACCGGCTCAGCCATTGGATTAGAATACCAGGTGCTCGACGACAAAGTTCACCCGGATGCGAAAATGGGTATTAATGGCAACAGAACGCTCTCTTCGTTATACGATCTGATCACCGCAAAAAAAACAGACCGGTTTGTACATCCCCCGGGCGAATGGAACAAGGGAAGAGTGATTGTTTACCCCAATAATCATGTTGAACATTATTTGAACGGCGTAAAAGTATTGGAATATGAAAGAGGTTCCCAGTCCTTCCGCGATCTTGTGGCCAACAGCAAATACAAAAAGTGGACGAACTTTGGAGAAGCGAAAGAGGGGCGCATATTATTACAGGACCATGGCGATGAAGTGAGTTTCAGGAGCATTAAGATCAGGAAACTGTAATGAAGCCAGGGATTGATTGTTCCGACGACAATCCACTGAACCTGTGCGTAACCGGGGAATACTCAATCTCCGCGAAGAATAACAGGTATGACACCGCCGGCCCAGCCCTGGACCCCGGTTCCGTAACAAGCTACGCGGTATTATACCTTCCGCCTTCGGCGGGATTGTTCCACTAAGCCTTTTGCTCCACTTCGGTTGCAACAGGCAGTCTCACGAATAAACTCAACGTCAATTGAAACAAACCATTAGAAGCGGCAATACAATAAACAATGCTATTCCAATTTCAGTTTCTCTGAACCCTGCATTGGAACAAGCAAATTTTGAACAAAAAAAACCTCAAAACAAAAAGCGGTTATTTACTATTTCGGCGTTAGCGGTGTTGGTTGCCGTATGCATCAGCTTTATCGCCAAATTTTTGATTCATCTCATCGACCTCATCACCAATATTTCCTTCTATGGAAATTTCTCAATAGTCCCGGCGGGTCCGGCTAATAATTCGCTTGGCGTTTTTGTTATTGCTGTGCCTGTCATCGGCGGACTCATTGTTGGCCTCATGGCATTTTATGGCTCAAAAGCTATTCGCGGACATGGAATACCCGAGGCCATGGAACAGGTACTCACTAATCAAAGTAAGATTAAGCCAACCATCACCTATTTAAAACCCATTTCGGCGGCGCTGTCTATTGGCACTGGCGGACCTTTTGGAGCAGAAGGACCTATTATTGCAACAGGGGGAGCATTGGGTTCTACCCTGGGGCAGTTGATCAGCATTACCCATAATGAACGGAAAATATTACTCGCAGCAGGCGCTACCGCAGGCATGTCGGCCATTTTTGGAAGTCCGGTTGCTGCTATTTTTCTCGCCATTGAATTGCTGTTGTTTGAATTCTCCCCGCGTTCCTTCATACCGGTTGCATTAGCCTGCATTACCGGTGCAGCCGGGCATCATTTTTTGTTTGAACCTGGCGTGGTATTTCCGGTAGGGGAAACGATAGCGTTTCCCTCGAACCTCGCACTTTTGTTTTACAGTAGCATGGGTATTGTAATTGGGTTATTATCTGTTGGAGTAACAAAAATTGTTTACTTCATTGAAGATGGTTTCGAGAAGTTGCCCATCCATTGGGCATGGTGGCCTGCCATAGGCGGCTTAGCGGTGGGCATAGTGGGATATTTCGCTCCCCGAACCCTGGGGGTGGGATACAACAATATTACAGACACCCTTTCGGGATCACTGTCCGTTCAGGTTTTAGTATCACTTTGCCTGTTAAAATTTATTTCGTGGGCTATCTCCCTGGGCAGTGGTACATCGGGTGGTACTTTGGCGCCACTGCTTACCATTGGTGGCGCAACCGGGGCACTACTATCGGTATTCATCATTCAATGGTTTCCGGCATCGGGCGTTACTATACCACTGGGTGCGTTAGTAGGTATGGCCGCCATGTTCGCCGGAGCTTCCCGCGCATTCCTCACTTCCATTGTATTTGCACTGGAAACCACCGGGCAGTTCAACGCCTTATTGCCTTTATTGGCAACCTGCACAGCCGCCTATTTCGTTTCGTACTTCATTATGGAAAATACGATTATGACGGAGAAAATTGTACGAAGAGGCGTAAAAATACCCAACGACTATGAATCGGACCTGTTGGAGAAATTAACGGTTGACCAGGTTTTTGATAATAATGGAATGATCATAAGTGAAGAGAACAGCATCAAAGAAGTTCGGGAATGGTTAAGCCAGGAGCAGGACTATCTTACCAACTATTTTATCATATCCAACAATGAAGGAGTGTATAAAGGGATACTGAGCGCTTCCAACTTATTCAGCAACCATCACCAACCGGAAAATGAAATAGGCTTCCTGGTAAAGCGAAAAAATATTTATGTTAGAAATAATGATACATTGCGTACTGCCGTAGAAACGATGGCTAAAGAAAATGTTGATGTATTACCCGTTGTGTCCAACGATAACAACCACATTACTGGTATTTTATCTTATCGTAACATTATCGCTACCTATAAACACAACATAGCCGAACACCAGAAAAAACAGCCTCATATTTCATTAAAAAGACAGGGACTTAAAATATTGTTACATGGACAAAAGTTCAGTGCAGCTTTAAAAAGAAAAGAAAAATAAAATTTCTGAACGGTTGTGTGAATTAGAATCCTGTATCATCGAATTTTACGTACTATACTTAATTTAAATGTTTATGAACCGAAAAAATGGTATCGCAGGTTTAATTGCCACAGTTGTCATTTCAGCCGGTTATTTAACGGTTGTTGCACAGGACGCCGTTCCTTATGCAGGCACAATCAAACAACTACCTGTTGACTATACCGCACATTTTCAAAACCAGTCCCACTTTGATACGCTTTACCAGTATGCTGCCATGGAATTTTCATTTAACGGAAAAACCAAAGCCGATTTTCTTCAATGGCAATCAGCTTTCCGTCCGGTATTAAAAGAAAAGCTGGGGCTTACCACCATAGAAAAGCAATTACCGGGCTATATTCCCAAAGTGGAAAAAAGAAATGTGGAAGACAAAGGCGGCTACCTGCTGGAACGCTGGTTAATATGGACAGAGCCTACCGTTCCATTACCCTTTGTTTTACTCAGACCCAAGAACATTAGAGGCAAGGTTCCATTAGTGATTACACCGCATGGCCATGGCAAAAATACCGAAAGCTATGCAGGCGTATTTACAAGTGAGGCAGATAGTATATTCAACACCGAAGGTGAACGGGATGTTGCCGTACAGGCCGTAAAACAGGGTTACCTGGCTATTGCCCCCACCGCCAGGGCCTTTGGTGAAACAAGGACGCAGAAAGACATCAAAGAAGACAAAACACATTCCTGCCATATACAACTCATGCACGACCTGCTTGTGGGGCGTACCCCCATTGGCGACCGCGTTTGGGATGTTTCGAAGATCATTGACTGGGCAGTACAAAATTTACCCGTAGAAACAACAAAAATAGTTGTAACCGGAAATTCAGGTGGTGGTACAACTACGTTATTTGCCGCAGCCTGCGATACCCGGATCAATATTGCAGTGCCAGCCTCTTACTTCAATACTTTTACAGGAAGTATCGGAACCCTCGATCACTGCGATTGCAACTATATTCCGGGCATGCTTAATATGGCAGAAATGTCCGACGTGGCCGGGCTGATAGCCCCCCGACCTTTTTGCGCCGTTAACGGAATAAAAGATGGCATATACCCCATTGAAGAGGCACGAAAGGCATTTGCGCACCTCAAAGCGATCTACGCTGCTGCAGGCGTACCTGAAAAATGTGAATTGTATGAAGGAGCGGAAGGGCACCGCTACTATGGTAAAGGCGCATGGACTTTTATCAACAAAGCACTCTGACACAAACGTATTCCTGTCAGTTGATTTATAGTATCACCACGTTCTTCCCATGTTGATTTTTCTTTAAAAAACCAGCCGCAACTGTATTTTGATTCGATCAAAAGCAATAAAGGATGGCGCAGGTATGTTTAATCCGCAAACCTAAAATATACTTATGAAAAATCGCGTTCAGCAAATCTCATTAGCAGTGTGTGCAGTGCTTTTGTTCATGTCCTGCAAAAAAGACGATACTCCACCCGCTATTACCAAAGAAAATCTATCAGGCACGTATAAACTAACGGCTTACACCGCCACCTCGCCGATCACCGGGTCGGAAGTGATTGACTTATACAACATGATGTTACCCTGCCAAAAAGATAACCTCGTTACGCTAAAAACAGACCTCACCGCAACCTATACAGATGCAGGGGTAAAATGCGATCCGGCAGAAGATGCATCCGGCACATGGAATGTAAAGGGCAAAACCTTCACCCTGGATGAGGAAGAAGCAACGATCGAGAAATTTGACGGTAACACACTTATCCTTTCTGCCAGCGGAACCGAAAGTGGAATTCCTTTTACCTATACCACTACATTCACCAAACAACATTAAGAGCACAAACAGAAGCCCGGCATTTACTTACCGGGCTTCTATATATTAAAATTGTATTGAAAATGCGGGAATGCGTTTTTTTATCCGGCTTTCGCTCAGCTTCTTCCCGAAGAATCCCGTACCACCAATTGTGAGGGTAGTACAATTTGTACTGGCTTGTCGCTTTTGGTAACTCCCGGCAGGCTGTTCAGAAAAATCTTTGCTGCCTCCTCTCCAATCTGTCTCCCCGGCCGCGCTACCGAAGTAAGAGAAGGTGAAATATAAGCCGAAATTGGTGAGTCGTCGAATCCCACTACAGCAATATCGCCAGGTACAAGCAAGCCTTTTCCCCTGATTACTTTCATGGCTCCAATAGCCACCTGGTCGTTTACACCAAAAATAGCATCAGGAGGTGGTGTAAGCTGGAGTAGGTGAGCGGTAGGCTCAAGAGCGCTTTCTACTTTAAAATTGGTGTTAACGATCAGGGAATCATCCACCGGAATTCCGTATTTTTTAAGACAACTCACATATCCCCTGAAGCGCTGTTCGGCAACAGCCATCCCATTTGGACCTTTAAGATGTGCAATTCGTGTTCGCCCAATGCTGATGAGATGTTCCACCGCTGCATAAGCACCGTGATAATCATCTATGGTTACACTTCCGGCGGCAAACCCTTCATAATCGCGATCAATAAAAATCAGGGGCACACTTCTTTTCCCGGCATCTTCCAGGTGCTCGTAATGCCCCGAATCGTAGGTTTCCTGAGACACCGAAAGAAAAATACCCTCCACCCGGTTCGACAACAATTTCGCTACATATTCCGATTCGAGCAGGTATCGCTCGTTGGTTACACATATATTTAATGTATATCCCAGAGGTTGCAATACCGCGTCTATGCCTTCAATAACCGCCGATTCATAATAATTATTAATGGTAGGAACAATTACACCGATGCTGGCTGTTTTTTTATTCAGTAAATTTAAAGATACCTGGTTGCGCTGGTAGCCCGCTTTTTGAGCGTATTCCTGCAGGTTGCGCCGCGTATCCTCATTAATGGAGGGGTGATTATTCAAGGCCCTTGATACTGTTGACGGAGAACATTTAAATTTCCTGGCAATGTCTTTTATCGTTATTGGCTTATTCATGTTGCTGATGGTCTGATAGCAACCCAAGTTCCGCTTTTTTGTTCACTCAAAAAATTTCAAACGTTTGCAGCTCACATTAACCGTTTAAGTAAAATTATAATGTTAAGTTTACTAAAGTAAAATTCTACGGATGTTCACTCACAAATTGCTTGTCAAGCCTGATGCTGCAAACAGCAGGTATCATCATTTTACTGCATCAGATGCCGGCTGGAACTACTTAAACTTTACAACAAGATTACTGCATAACAATGAATCCTTTTCTGAAGATACCGGCGAAAATGAATATTGTATCGTTTTGTTGGGCGGTAACTTCAAAGTGAGTTCCAATAAAGGCAAATGGGAAACGAAGAATGGAAGAAAAAATGTTTTTAGTGGCATAGCGCATACCCTGTATCTCCCCCGGCATACAAAATTTACACTTACCGCGCAAAGCGATAATACCGACGTTGCCATATGCTGGGTGGCCTCAAATGAAGACCATCCCCCCTATCTAAAAGGCCCCGAAGAAGCGGCTATAGAATTCAGGGGTGGCGACAATGCCAACCGGCAAATCAATAGCCTGCTGCAACCCGGTTTTGATTGTCATAAAATCGTTTGCGTAGAAGTGTATACTCCCGCCGGTAACTGGAGTTCTTACCCCGCACATAAACACGATGAACGTAAAATAGACAATAATGGAAAGGTGCTGGAAGCGGCATTGGAAGAAATTTATTTTTATAAAATGGATAAGCCCAATGGCTTTGCGATTCAGCAGGTATATACCGACGATCGCTCGTTAGACGAAGTGATAAAGGTACATCACAATGAAGCCGTACTCATCCCCAGGGGCTATCACCCTGTTGTAGCCGGGCATGGGTACAATGTGTATTACCTGAATTTTCTTGCAGGCAGTGATCAGTCGTTAGCCAATACGCCGGACCCGCAGCAGGAATGGATTTTCGGCACATGGAAGGGACAGGATCCGAGGTTGCCTATGGTAACGGCCGAAATGAACAACCCAACAACTTGAAATTTCAAATTTCAAATTTGAAATCATTTTATGAGCACAACTAAAAAATACGACCTGCTTACCATCGGAAGATCATCCATTGATCTGTATTCAGCCAATGTAGGCGCACCCTTCACGGAAATCTCGGCGTTTAACGCATTTGTAGGGGGATGTCCCACCAATATTGCGGTAGGCGCCACCCGGCTCGGACTAAAAACCGCCCTGCTCACCGGCGTTGGTAACGACCAGGTAGGAAATTTCATTAAAGCTTTTTTAGAAAAAGAAAACGTGGTTACCGGCTTTATACCAACCATAACGGGTACCCGAAGTTCAGCGGTGATATTGGGTATTGAACCGCCGGATAAATTCCCGCTGGTTTACTATCGCGATAATTGTGCCGACATTCACCTGGATATTGAACATATTGATACGGTTCCTTTCCATGAATTTAAAGCAGCCGTTTTTTCCGGAACGGCTTTCAGCAAAGATCCCAGCCGTACCGCCATGTTTTACGCATTGGAAGAGGCAACCAAAAACAAGGTTACCAAAATACTGGACCTGGATTTCCGTGCCGACCAATGGCATAATCCCCGGGCTTTTGGCGTAGTTATCCGAACGGTGTTACCTCAATTTAATATCGTAATGGGGACGGAGGAAGAAATCCTGGCGGCGAATCTTACGGATATCAGCCAGCTATCTATTCAGCACCAGCAGATCTCCGCACCCGAAATAAAAGGAAATATTGAAAAAGCTATACAAAGCATAATAATATCCGGAGTTGATATCCTTATCGTTAAAAGAGGAAAAGATGGGGCTTCCGTATTTGAAAAAGGAAAAACAGAAATGAAGGTTCCCGGCTTCCCGGTTGAAGTGTTGAATGTGCTGGGCGCAGGCGATGCATTTGCAGGCGGCTTTTCGTATGGCTACCTGAATGGATGGGATTTGTACAAAAGTGTAAGAATGGGTAATGCCTGCGGCGCCATTATTGTTACCCGGGAAGGCTGCGCTAATTTTATGCCTACGCTCAAAGAAGTGATGGACTTCACCAACCAAAGAGGTGGGCTTTAAATGCTGAACCACGAAGACATCATGACACGGAGTAACACGAAGAAATATAATGTGGAAATTTTTGTTGAAAGCAGTTTAGTTAGGTTGCTCTCCATTTCAAATATCAAATTTTAAATTTCAAATATTAAAATCATTATATGGAAAAGCTAAAAAATTATATTAATGGTCAATGGGTGGCAAGCAATGCTTCGGAGTATACTAATGTTTTAAACCCCGCCACGCAGGATGTGATCGGCATGGTTCCTTCCGGCAATGCCGCCGATGTGGAAGCCGCAGCCCGCTCTTCCGAAAATGCCTTTGCCACATGGAGACGCCTCCCGGCGGGCAAACGTATACAGTATCTTTTCCAACTCAAGCGGCTCCTGGAAGAAAATATAGATGAGCTTTCCAAAACCATTACACTCGAATCGGGAAAAACATACGTTGAATCGAAAGCAGAATGGGTTAGGGCTATTGAAAACGTAGAAAATGCCTGCGGCATCCCGGCATTGATGCAGGGCGACTTTTCGGAAGATATTGCACTCGGCATTGACGAATACATGATACGGCAGCCATTGGGCGTTTGTGCCTGTATTTCTCCTTTCAACTTTCCCGGCATGATCCCTTTTTGGTTCCTGCCTTATGCCATTGCGTGCGGAAACACATTCGTCATTAAGCCCTCGGAAAAAGTACCGCTTACTATGACAAAAGTGATGGAGCTGATCGACAAATTAGATCTGCCCCCGGGAGTAGTGAATATGATACACGGGGGGAAACAGGTTGTGGACGGCATACTGGAGCATCCGGTTATTAAAGCCATCAGCTTTGTTGGTTCGTCTAATGTAGCCCGTTATGTTTACGCCAAAGGGTCGGCAAATGGCAAGCGCGTACAGGCGCAGGGCGGAGCCAAGAACCCGGTGATTATATTACCCGATGCGGATATAGATATGACCACCCAGATTGTGGTAGACAGCGTGTATGGCTGTGCCGGGCAACGCTGCCTGGCCGCCTCTACCATCATTACCGTAGGCGAGCACAAAAACATTACCGAAAGCCTGGTGGAATTGAGCCGGCAACGCACTACCGGCTTCGGGTTAGATGAGGACGTATTAATGGGACCGGTCATTACGCCCGAAAGTAAGACAAGGATCAATAGCCTTATTGACAAGGGCATTAATGAAGGAGCCACACTCCTCGTCGACGGCCGCAACTCAAAAATCAACGGCTACGAAAAAGGCAATTTTATTCAACCCACCATTCTTGAAAATGTGCCGCTACACGGAGAAATTGCCGCTACCGAAATATTCGGACCGGTAATGAGCCTGATGCATATCAACACTATTGAAGAAGCCATTGCCTTTGTTAATGGTAATAAATATGGCAATATGGCCTGCGTGTTTACCAGCAGTGGGTTGCATGCGAGGCGTTTCAGAAATGAAGCAGATGCGGGTAACATTGGCATTAATATAGGAGTAGCTGCACCCGTGGCGCAGTTCCCGTTCAGTGGGTGGAAAGAGAGTTTTTTTGGTGATTTGCACGGGCAGGGTAAGCATGCCGTTGAATTTTTTACACAAACCAAAGTGGTGATCGAAAGGTGGCTGAAAGAATGGACGAGGAAATTTTAGAGGAGAGTCGAACCACAACAAATTAAGCGTAAGACCCGCAAAGAATGCGATAAGCTTAGGTTTCAATTTTTAATTCATATGTTTTTAAAAGATTCATCCACCATATTTTAAGATGTCGATCATGTCAAAAAAATTAAAAACCGGTGTTATCGGGCTCGGCCGCATCGGGCAGATACACCTCTCCAACCTGCTCAACAATACAAAAAATGCAGAAGTAGTAATTGCATCCGATGTTTCGCCCGCTGCACATGACTATGCAAAAAGGCTTGGTGTTGCCCAGGTAACCACCAGTGCGGAGGAAGTGATCGGCCATCCCGATGTGGAAGCGGTTATTGTTTGCGCCCCAACACCGCAGCACGTTCCCTATACTATCGCTGCCGCACAGGCGAAGAAACATGTATTTTGCGAGAAGCCGCTCGATGTTACCATCCCCGCTATTATTTCCGCGCAAAAAGCGGTGAACGACAACGGGGTAAAACTCATGCTGGGCTTCAACCGCCGCTTCGATCCCAATTTCGCCCGGGTAGGTTCAATGGTTAAGAACGGTATTATCGGCGATTCGCATATTTTGCGCATCACGAGCCGTGATCCCGCCCCTCCTCCGTTGGAATATGTAAAAGTATCGGGTGGACTTTTCCTCGATATGTCTATTCACGACTTTGATATGGCCCGCTTTATTACCGGCAGCGAGGTAAAAGAAGTGTTCGTAAAGGGAGATGCGCTGATTGATTCACGCATAAAGGCGTACAACGATATCGACACGGCGGTAATTGTGCTCACTTTTAAAAATGGCGCTATTGGCGTAATTGACAACAGCCGCAAAGCAGTGTATGGTTACGACCAGCGCATCGAAATATTTGGCGCTAAAGGCATGGCGAAAGCAGAGAACAATACGCCTGATAACGTAATCCAGTACAGCCAGGAAGGCGTTCAAAGCGCTTTACCCCTCCACTTTTTCCTGGAACGGTATGAAAAAGCCTATCGTACCTGCATGCAATCGTTTATCGATTGTGTGCTGAACGATACCCCCTCGCCGGTGGATGCCCACGACGGACTAATGGCAACAGCCATCGGACTTGCCGCGGCAATTTCTTTAAAAGAAAACAGGATAGTAAAAATGGATGAAATAATAACAACCTGAAAATCACATACAGCAATGCATCATTCAAACATGCCAACCCACTCTTAATTTCACTATATAATCCCCAACGATGAACGAACCCGGCTTGCATTTATTAGACTACCTTGTTTTTGCGCTTTACCTCGGCATTATCGGTTTTTACGGCTACTGGATATATAAAAAAAAGACCAACAAATCAGATACCGCCTCAGGTTTTTTTTTGGCCGAAGGCTCACTTACTTTCTGGGCTATTGGCGCCTCGCTCATTGCCTCTAACATTTCGGCCGAACATTTTATTGGGATGTCGGGTTCTGGTTTTGCCATTGGACTGGCCATCTCTTCTTATGAATGGATGGCGGCAGCGGCTTTGATTGTGGTAGCGATTTTCTTTTTGCCGGTTTACCTTAAAAACAAAATTTATACCATGCCGCAATTTCTGCGGCAACGCTATAACCCGCTTGTAGCTACCACTATGGCCGTATTTTGGCTCCTGCTTTACATATTCGTTAATCTTACGTCTATCATTTATCTCGGAGCCCTGGCATTGGAAGTAACCGCCGGCATTAATTTTTCGGTTGCAATTGTTGCGCTTGCGCTATTTGCCATCCTGATTACGATTGGTGGCATGAAAGTAATTGGCTACACTGATGTTATACAGGTGATAGTGCTGGTAGTGGGCGGGCTCATCACAACCTACCTGGCACTCGACCTGGTAGCGAAAGAATTTGGTAACGCAAACGTGTTGGGAGCTTTTTCTACTTTAAAAGAACAGGCAGATTCGCATTTTCACATGGTATTGAAGGAAGACAACCCTTACTACAAAGATTTACCGGGGCTCAGCGTAATCATTGGCGCCATGTGGATCAATAACCTGGCCTATTGGGGATGCAACCAGTATATTATACAGCGCACATTGGGCGCTGATCTTAAAACGGCAAGAAAAGGAATTTTGTTTGCTGCCTTTCTGAAGTTACTTGTTCCGTTGATCGTGGTTGTTCCGGGCATAGCCGCGTTTGTATTGCACCAGAACGGGATGTTTCAAAAAGAAATGGTGGATGCGGCAGGCACCGTAAAACCCGACCATGCTTATCCAGTGCTGTTGAATCTTTTACCCATGGGCTTAAAAGGCGTTGCATTTGCAGCATTAACAGCGGCTATCGTGGCTTCTTTGGCCGGAAAAGCCAATAGCATTTCCACTATTTTTACATTAGATATTTACAAACTTTATATCAACCCTAAAGCTTCCGAAAAACACCTCATCAGGGTGGGGCGTGCAGCGGTATGGATATCCATGCTTATCGCGGTGTTGATTGCTCCCCAGTTAAGAGTACTCGAACAGGCTTACCAGTTTATCCAGGAATATTCAAGTTTTGTTACCCCCGGGGTGTTCGCGATATTCCTCTTCGGCATGTTCTGGAAAAGGGCAACTGCCAACGCGGCGCTTATTACGGCATTGCTTACTATACCATTGTCTACCCTATTTAAATTCTGGCTCCCCGAAATTCCTTTTTTAAACAGGATGGGAATTGTGTTTTTGGTACTGGCGGCGGTGATGATTATCGTTAGTTTAATGTCGAAAGCCGATAAAGATGCGCCGGCTAAGATTGAAGTGCCGGCGTTTAGCCTGAGCCGTGCTTTCATTGTGGGCGCAACAGTGATCTGCGGAATCTTAGTAGCATTGTATTCGGCGTTCTGGTAA
>CAYMKT010000005.1:21741-28004 GCA_964391065.1 uncultured Terrimonas sp.
GGGCGCAACAGTGATCTGCGGAATCTTAGTAGCATTGTATTCGGCGTTCTGGTAAAATGATTTGAGATTTTAAATTTAATATCTGAGATTAAGAATACAAGAAAGTTGCTATATATGCGATAAACGTTTGATAAGCAAATATTGAAGAAAAAGAAAATGGTATATTCTTCCGCTGATGGGGAAGATCCAACAGTAAAGAAATATTCAAAGTACCGTCCTTCTCCATGGCATGGAGAAGGATAAGAGGATGAGGCAATGTTATTAACGACCAAACAAATATTCAATAACTGTTACGGGCAATATGCAGTGCCGGCGGTGAATGTATTTTTTATGGAAGAAATACATGGACTGTTTGCTGCTGCGCAGGAAGCCCGGGCGCCGTTTATTGTTCAAACCACACCGTTCGCCCGTGAGTATGCCAATGCGCGGATGTTGCTGGCTATGATACAGGCGGCATCTGAAATCTATCCCGAAACGGTATATGCCGTGCATCTTGATCACGGTTACGAAGCGCATATCTGGAACGCGATTGAAAACGGCGGTTATACTTCCGTGATGATTGATGCTTCGCATGATGATTTTGAAAAAAACGTTACCCGCACTAAAGCAGTTGTTGATAAAGCACATGCAAAAAACATTAGTGTAGAAGCCGAACTGGGCGTGTTGGCAGGAGTGGAAGATGATTTAACGGTTGACCAAAGCCACTCTTTTTATACCAACCCCGGAGACGTAGAAAGATTTGTGCAACAAACCGGGTGTGACAGCCTGGCCATTGCCGTGGGTACGAGCCATGGCGCATATAAATTCTCAGGGGGACAAGGATTACAATTAGGCATACTGGAAGAAATACAACAAAGATTACCCCGGTTTCCACTGGTGTTGCATGGCGGATCAAACGTGAGCGAAGAAGTTGTTGCGAGAATAAATGCGGCCGGCGGAAAATTAAACCCTGGCGCCCGGGGTGTGCAGGAAGATGAATTGAAAAAGGCGATAGCATTGGGTATTTGTAAAGTGAATATCGCCACTGATACACGGCTGCTATGGACTATGGTAAACCGTGAGTTCTTCAGAGATAAGCCGGAAGAGTTTGCACCCACCACGCCTGGGAAAATATTTATGGACACCTACAAGGAATTTATGCTGAAAAAGTTTGAACTACTGGGGGCGAGCGGGAAGGGTGTTGGGTTTGAGGTTTGAATCACGGACACACGGTGACATGAAGATGATTGGAGAAAGTTTATGGTTTGAAGTTTGTAGTTTATTATTATGAAGTGCAATTAATACTACATCAAAAAAATAAACCGTGTTCCTTTGTGACTTAGGGCCTTCGTGGTTCAAAAAAATAAAAATATTCTAAAATAATCTCTCATGAAAAAAAGATTAACCGTTGCGCAGGCAACCATCGAATTTCTGAAAAACCAATATGTAGAAAGAGACGGCGTTGAACAGCCGTTCTTCGCGGGCTGTTTTGGTATATTCGGCCATGGTAACGTGGCAGGACTTGGACAGGCATTGCAGGAAAATCCTGACTTCAGGTATTACCAGTGCCGCAACGAGCAATCCATGGTGCATACCGCTGTAGCCTACGCGAAGGTAAAAAACAGGCTCAGTACGTTCGTGTGTACTTCTTCCATTGGCCCTGGTGCAACTAATATGCTGACCGGGGCCGCTTTGGCAACTATCAACCGGTTACCGGTATTATTATTGCCCGGCGATATTTTCGCTACCCGTGAACCGGCGCCTGTGTTACAACAATTAGAAAGCGCGGTTACGCAGGACATTTCCGTGAATGATTGTTTTAAGCCTGTATCTAAATACTGGGACAGGATCAATCGCCCGGAGCAACTGATCTACGCATTGCCCGAAGTGATGCGCGTTCTAACCTCACCCGCTGAAACAGGATGTGTAACACTATCCATGCCACAGGATGTGCAAACACATGCCTACGATTTTCCGGCTTCGATGTTCGAAAAAAGAGTATGGCATATACCCCGTGCGAGGCCGGATACAAAACTCCTCGAAAAAGCCGCTGACTGGATCCGGTCCGCCAAAAAACCGGTGATTGTTTCAGGTGGGGGAACTATATACAGCGGCGCCACAGAAGTGCTGCATAACTTCGCAACACAAACCGGCATCCCCGTGGGCGAAACCTTTGCAGGCAAGGGATCTGTAATGTATGATGCGCCCTATTGTTTGGGCGGACTGGGTGCTACAGGCACTAAGTATGCCATTGATACAGCGAATGAAGCCGACCTGGTGATTGGAATCGGAACGCGCTACAGCGATTTCACTACAGCATCAAAATCCATCTTTAAAAATCCCAACGTACGGTTCATCAATATCAATGTTAATGAATTTGATGCTTATAAACACCATGCCATTGCTTTAACGGGCGATGCCAAAGTTACATTGGATGAATTGCTATTTTTACTAAATGACTATCGAACAGACAACAACTACCAGCAAAGGATAGCCGAAATGAATAAGGCGTGGGATGATGAAGTGACTAAAATATATTCGGAAGGAAACGGCACTGTTCCACCCATTGATCAGGCAGTAGTGATTGGTACATTAAATAGTTTCATGAACAAGGAAGACATCATGATCAATGCTTCGGGCAGCGCTCCCGGCGACCTGCATAAATTATGGCGTGCCACCAACCCCAAAAACTTTCACCTGGAATATGGCTATTCTACCATGGGCTATGAAATCGCGGCTGGTCTCGGCGCCAAGATGGCCGCGCCTGAGCGCGAAATATATGTGATATGTGGCGATGGCGGTTACCTCATGAACAACCATGAAATCGTAACCTCCATACAGGAAGGATACCGGTTTACCATTCTTTTACTCAACAATAACGGCTATGCCAGTATTGGCGGGTTGTCGGAAAGCATCGGCAGCGAAAGGTTCGGCACCAGGTATGTATATCGTGAAGAAAAATCGGGACAGCTTGCGGGCGAAATATTGCCGGTTGACCTGGCGAAAAATGCCGAAAGTTTGGGCGCCGTTGTAATCAAAGCCACCGACGCGGCTTCCCTGCAGGCAGCGCTGGCATCGGCAAAACAACAGCAGCGCACAACCGTTATTTATATTGAAACGCATTTGCACCGCACAGTTAAAGGCTATCATGCCTGGTGGGAAGTGCCGGTGGCCGAAGTGTCTTCTTCGCCGCTTGTGCAAAAAGCATACAAGGACTATAAAGAAAACAAAAAACAACAACGCATATTTTAATACCATGAACTTCGAAAATATTCAACTGGGCATCGCACCCATTAACTGGACCAACGACGATATGCCGGAACTCGGCGCCGAAAATACATTTGAACAATGTATCAGCGAGATGGCGCTGGCGGGCTATACGGGCTGCGAAGTGGGCAATAAGTTTCCCCGCAATGTACACGAGTTGAAAAAGGCACTGGTATTGCGTGGTCTAAAAATCTGCAACCAATGGAACAGCTACGAACTCACTACCAAATCGATGGACGAAAACAAGAAGAACTTCACCCGGCTGCTTGATTTTTTAGAAGCGATGGATGCCAGAATAATTGGCGGCGGCGAAACCGGCAACAGTTGCCAGGGAAAAAAAGATGTACCGGTACTGGAGGGTAAAGGCATGCTGAATACCAGTGAAGAATGGAAAACATTTACTTACGGTTTAAACGAACTCGGTAAAATTGCACGGGACAGGGGCATGAAGCTGGCCTTCCATCACCATATGGGCACCTGTATACAAACCATGGCGGAAACAGAAAGGATGCTGAATGAAACCGATCCTGAAAATGTATACCTCAATTACGACTGCGGCCATTTTTATTTCGCTGGTGAAGACCCGGTTGCCTGTCTTGATCAATTTATTTCCCGCACGGCGCATATTCATTTAAAAGATATCCGTCCGAAAGTATTGCAGCAAGTGAAAGACAAGCGCATGAGTTTTTTAGATGCCGTTAAGGATGGGGTATTTACCGTACCCGGCGATGAGGAAGGCTGCATTAACTTTCCCGGTTTGTTTAACATTATAAAGGCTTCTGACTATACCGGCTGGATGGTGGTGGAAGCCGAGCAGGACCCGGCAAAAGCCAATCCTTTTGAATATGCATTAAAGGCAAGGGAATACATCAGGAGGTTGACGGGGTTGTAAGAAAGCTGAATGAACGTTCTTCCACCATTTCGGGTTCAGGCATGAATGGTTCAAAATGGTCTTCCCTGGACGCATTTCCTAACGTCATTGCGAGGCTCCTGAACGGATTGATGAACTCAATATACATTTACAAGGAGCCGTGGCATCCCCCTGGCCGGAGACGGATTAATTTGCTGTACAGGGTGTCTTTTCTAATGATTAGCTGACTGCCGGTGCTTCGCATAAGGGGATCGCCACAGCGTGCATAATTCTACAAAATGTTGGCATTATCTTACGCTTCGCGATGACGGTTTCTTTTCCGATCGTCATTGCGAGGCTCCGGAACGGATTGATGAACTCAGTATACATTTACAGGAGCCGTGGCAACTATTCTCATTGAGACCTATTAAAATATATAATGAACGAAATAATCCCCTCATTTCGGAGACTGATTTATTTGCTGTACGGGATGCCTTTTCTAATTATTGGCATTTTACTGGTGCTTCGCATAAGGAGATTGCTTCAGCGTGCATAATCCTTCTAATTTCTATCATTCTCTTACGCTTCGCAATGACGTCCCTTTGCCTCGTATTAGGAGATTATTTGGGGCACAATTGATCTTAAAGATCTCAACAACCCGCTTCCCAATATTTCTCCTCTAAAAAAAATATCTTGAGGTTTAAAATATCAGGATTGCTCATCCGTCTACCTGTATACCAATGGATGAAGCGCTGACGATATCAACTGCTATGACTGCAGAAAAAAACAAAACCATCACCCAAAACATTAAAGCCTACAGCCAGCGGCTGTTCAGCTTTATCAGGCAACGGGTGGCCAGTACGGAAGATGCGGAAGACATTATGCAGGATGTATTTTACCAGTTTGCCGGTAACGCTGAACCGATTGAACAGGTTACCGGCTGGCTTTTCAGGGTGGCGCGCAATAAAATAACCGACCGCTACCGTAAAAAACAAACCGAACTGTTTGACGACCTGGAACCGGCGGGCGGCGACCAGGAAGGTTTTGACTGGAAAGAGATCATGCCTTCCAAAGATGATACACCTGAGATCGCTTACCTGCGCAACCTGTTTTGGGATGAACTGCAGCTCGCGTTAAATGAACTGCCTGCGGAACAAAGGGACGCCTTTATCCAACATGAAATGGAAGACATTCCCTTTAAAGATATGGCTGAAGCAATGGGCGTAAGTGTAGCCACACTGATCAGCCGAAAGCGGTATGCAGTATTGTTCCTGAGAGAACGGCTGCAAGTATTAAAAGATGAATTGCTGAACTACTAACAACCTATACCAACCAGGCTGCTATTGCAGCGTGATCAATACCAAATAAAAAAATTAAATACCATGAAACGAACAAGAGCAGGAAGATTTTTAATGATGGGCGCCTTTGGCATCATTGCCGTACTGGCCTTTGGATGGCTGGTGATGGCTTTATGGAATGCCATATTACCGGCGGTGCTGGGAGTGAACGCCATTAGTTTTCTGCAGGCATTGGGCATACTGCTGCTGAGTAAGATACTGTTTGGAGGTTTTGGCGGCAGGGGTTTTCGCGGCGGCCCACGCGGGCACTTATGGAAACAGCAGATGAAGGAAAAATGGAATACCATGTCGGATGAAGAAAGAGAAAAGTTTAAGGCGGAATGGAAAAACCGTTGTGGTATGAGGTTCGGCAGGCAACCTCAGGATGCCCCGGCCGCGGAATAGCCAGTATCCGTATGCTGTCCGCCACACCGACCTGTTAGACGGATCACGGTTTCATCAAATTTCCTCCATCAAACACCAATGCTTATGCAGGTACTTGTTTTCAAAACCAATCTTACCAATACCGGTTGCATCCGCGAAGTGGAACCCTATCTGAATATCCATCCCAGCATTCATCGCTGGAATGTAGACCTGCACGACTGCGATAATATTCTGCGGATTGAAACAGAGCAGTTGCCGGGAACTGAGGTGGAAAAGATTTTAATGGACGCAGGATACTATTGTGAAGAATTGTAAGTCGCATTTTCTGCATGTACCGGCAAACTCTTATTGCGAACCTCCCGGACTAAACCACTTTCTATAGCGATACCGGCTCCATATTTATTCGCAAAACGGTCTCCGTCTGTAAAAAACCAAACCAGGAAAAG
>CAYMKT010000005.1:28104-38357 GCA_964391065.1 uncultured Terrimonas sp.
CTCCATATTTATTCGCAAAACGGTCTCCGTCTGTAAAAAACCAAACCAGGAAAAGAATAGTGCCTACCAAAGGGATTAAAGCAATAAAATAATACCAACCGCTTTTGTTGATATCATGTAACCTCCTTACCGCAACTGCCAGTGAAGGCACTAATGTAGCGAGTGCGCCAAGTCTATAACCAGCAAAACCTAATATTATGAGTCCGGTAGATTCTTGTGCTGCTCCAACCAGCCCAATAATACTAAAAGGCGGTCTCACGAATAAAAAAACTGAAGGAGGAAAAACCCGCAAAGCTTATTATCTTTAAGCAATCACCTTCTATTCGTAATATTTCGTCGTATGAGTCAAAACAACTTTAACCGCCGCCAATTTATACGCGGCACTTCCGCAGCCCTTGTGCTCGCCTCCCTGAAGGCCAATGGAATGGACTTTTATACTTCAGCCAACCCACGGCGTGTAGCCCTGATCGGTGCCGGGTGGTATGGCAAAAATGACCTGTTCCGGTTAATGCAGGTAGCGCCGGTAGAAGTGGTGGGGCTTTGTGATCCCGACAAGCACATGCTGGAGAATGCAGCAACGATGGTGAGTGCGCGGCAGCAAAATCATAAAAAGCCCGCGTTATACGGCGATTACCGGAAAATGCTGGCAGAGCAAAAACCGGAGATTGTTTTAATTGGTTCGCCCGACCATTGGCATGCATTGCAGGCCATTGAGTCCATACAATCGGGCGCCCATGTGTATGTACAAAAACCCATCAGTGTTGACGTGATGGAGGGTGAGGCCATGGTGGCTGCCGCCCGAAAGTACAATCGTGTGGTACAGGTAGGCACCCAGAGAAAAAGTACACCACACCTTATTGATGCCAAGAAAAACATCGTGGAAGCAGGTTTGCTGGGAAAAGTGTCGCATGTAGAGATGTGTTGCTATTTTCATATGCGCAACAACGGCAATCCGCCGGTGCAACCCGTGCCCGATTTTTTTGATTATGATATGTGGACAGGCCCTGCCCCCCTGCGCCCTTATGATGGGTTGCCGCATGTGCGGTGGTGGCGCACTTTCATGGAATATGGTAATGGCATTATGGGCGATATGTGTGTGCACATGTTAGATACTGTGCGCTGGATGCTGCAACTGGGTTGGCCGAATACCATCACTTCTACAGGTGGTATATACGTTGATAAAACCGGTAAAAGCAATATCGCCGACACACAATCTGCCATTTTTGAATACGATGGATTGAACTGCGTATGGCAGCACCGCAGTTGGGGCACCCCGGCCGACCCGGAATACCCATGGTCGTTTAAACTGTATGGCGAAAAGGGAACCTTGTCTGGCAGCACCATGAAATATGATTTTGTTCCCGAAGGAAAGGGAGAAAAAATACATAAGGATGTGGTATATGAAAAAGAAAAATACCCCGAAGATCTTAAGGAACCGGATATTGAACTGAATGCTGCACCTGCCACAAGATTGCATATGCTGGATTTTCTGAAAGCTATCGACAACAAAAGCAGGCCGGTAGCGGATATTGAGGAAGGGCATATTTCCACTGCCAGTTGCATCATTGCCAACCTTTCTATGAAACTGGGCAGGCCATTGGTCTACGATCCCGTAAAAAAAGAAATCACGGGCGATCCCGAAGCAACACAACTCTTAAAAAGACCATACCGCGAACCGTGGAAACATCCCGCTATATAAGTGTCACACTATATTCCGGTCATCAAGTGCAGATGAAGGGGGATGGAAGCTTGTTATGGTAAACCACAGGCGATTTTATTGATAAGACAACCCTGCGGGATTCTTCTCCTGGTAAACATATGGTGTAAATTCGGGGTCGGCCGACTCGCAGCTCACATTCATTAAAGCGCAAACCGTATTGCCAAAAATACTCGCCACTGCAGAATCGGCTGCATCTCTCCCGTTTGAAATCTTCACCAACCCATTAATAGGAACAAGCCGTGTAGGATCAAAAAATATCCATTGCCCGTTAACATAAGCTTCAAAGCAGGCGTGAAAGTCGGGCGGATTGAGTTTATAGGCATATCCCGTAAAATAGCGGGCTGGTATAGAAAGCGCCCTGCATAAGGCGATGCCGAGATGTGCGAAATCCCGGCAAACGCCTGCTCTTTCCGATATGGTGTCGATGGCGGAGGTACTGGCATTGGTGCTGCCACTGATGTACTCTACATTATTGAATATCCAGTTGTTAATCGCAACTACTTTTGAATAGATATCTTCAATACTTCCAAACTCTTTTGAAGCCAGTTTATGCAGCTTGTCTGACTGGCAATAGCGGCTTGGGAAAATAAAAGGAATGACATCTGCATCTAATTTTTCGACCGGCACCTTACCCTGCGCCTGGGTTTCGTCCATTATTTTATAATGCAGATCAACTGTGGCATGATACGTAATCTGAAAACTGATGTTATCTTTTACCTGCAATCTTAAAAACCGGGATGCCCCGTTTTCCGATGTAAATTCCTCCAGTTGCAGATGAGGGTCAAGCACCAATGATTCCTCCAGTATCACCTGGTTGCTGGTTCTTGCCGCCTGTATATTGAATATAAAAGTACTGGGCATCAGTACTTCGTATGCCAGCTCACTGAAAACTTTAAACTTCATATCATCAATGAATTAAAAAATGCAGGTGTAAACCTTATTCCATACCTAGCCGCTCATAGTTTTTTAAAACTTGCCTCCATCCATTCCTCTGGAATTTCATTAATATCCTCCTTTAATTTTTCCGCCCACATCCGCGAGATGCTTTCCAGGTCGGCAAACTCATACCTGTTTTCCACCATATTGAAACTGTCTTTTTTATACAGCACCACATCAATAGGAAATTCTACATCGTTAGAGCTGACGCGCGTAGAGTCGAACGAAAGAAACCCGGCTTTCAGCGCCTGTTTCATGGTGGTGTTTTCATTAATGACCCGGTTAAGAATGGCCTTACCCTGTCCTGAATTGCCTATAATCACGTAAGGACTGCCGGCATCTAACTCAACCCAATTGCCTTCCGAATAGATGAGGAACAATTTATGTTCGTCATCGTCTCTTAACTGCCCGCCAACGATGGCATTCAAATTAAATTTATACCCCGATTTCATCAATGCCTCGTCATCTTCATTCGCCACTCTTTTGATTTGTTCTCCAAATGCATTTACCGCTTTATACAGTTTATTATATACAATCCCTTCCTCCATTAATTCCTGGAAATACACCACCGCTTTATCCCGTACCGATCTTAACCCACTGGTCATGATAAAGAGCGAAGAATGATCACGCTGGTTAATATAAACTTTCTTCTTTACCGTAGTGCTGGTTCCTGCCGAAATACGGGTATCCGATAAGCCTACCAGTCCTTCTTTCAGTTTTATTCCTAAACAATAGGTCATCGTACTTTTATGATTTCGATACAATGTCGCATTTTTTTGGATTACTCCTCTTACTGCGGTCAATTATTACCCAGCGCTGATTTGGTCAACAACCATGCCGGGAGTTTTGAGTAGTTTTGATGCTGAATTTGAGCAAAAATAAGTTCCGTAGGGGAATGTTCCCATCGTAACATCTTGCATTGGGGAATAGTTTGTACAACCAGAATGGGCAGGGGTCCACGGAGGCTTAGTGGTGCAAAGAAAAGAGGAATACTGAACCACAGAGACCCGGAGGCACCGGGTTGCACAGAGACATTCCTTTGTGCCCCTGTGGCTCCGTGGTTCAAAAGAAAACAACTGCACGAAATGTATTTAATAAAAATGCCGGACCTGAAATTTTCGTTTCAAATCCGGCATATGAAATAAAGGTCAAAACTTTAATGTGCCGCTACCGGTACATCTGCTGTTTTAACCCGCTTTTGCCAAAAGAAAAATATCAAAAATAAAACGATCAATATACCGGGAAAAGAAACCATTCGTGCAAGCGTATGTTGCCCTGCTGCAAGCTCAAGTTCGGCGCCGGTTAACCCTGTAGCTGCGCTTACCTCTGTTGCCTTATCAATCCATCTGCCAATTATAGGCTGAAAAATAGCGGTGGAAAACATGCCCACACCGCCAATGATAGACATCCCCAATGCACCGCTCAGCGGAACTCTTTGGGCTACCGCTCCCACCATAGTGGGCCAGAAATAGCAAACGCCAATGGCGAAGAATATTGCTGCCACATAGGCCATTGGACCAGTAACCGTACTGAACAGGTAAATACCGATAGCCGCGAAAATAGCGGACGCGAGGAGCACGCCTGTTTGTCCGAATTGCTGAACCACAGGGCCGCCAAAAAACCTGCCTACCGCCATCAGTCCTGTTACCAATGCTAAAATAAGCATGGGACTTGCGCCGCTTTTACTCATGATCAATCCTACCCATTGCTGCGGGCCAAATTCGGTAATAGCCGTAAGCGCCATGCAAAAAAACAGGAATATATAAGTAGGCGTAAGCATAGCCTGGAAGTTTTTGCCCAAATGCGTAGCTCCTTCCACCTTTGGTTTGGGAAATACTTTGCCGTAAAAAAGAATAGCATAAATAACGGTAGGGATCATGGTTACCCACATCTGCGCTTGCCAGCCCAGGTTGGCATCGGTCATGAATTTTGAAATGAGGCTGCCGATTACTATCCCACCGGGAAACCACATATGGAAGCGGTTCAGCATCTTGTTCATTTTCACACCAGAATAAGTGTCGGCGATCATCGGATTACAAGCCGCCTCGGTGCAGCCATTTCCGAATCCTATAAAAAGTGTTGAAATGAGGAGCAATGCATATCCGCCGGCAAAAATAGTGAGTAGAATACCGAGCGTGTGGGCTATAAATGCTACCCTCATAATATTCCTGGCACCGAAAGTGTGGTAAAACAATCCCCCAAGAATCATCGAAATAGGAAATCCTAAAAAGAACATGAGGTTGATGAATCCAAGCTGTTCGGCAGTAAGATTGAACTCCGTACCAAGCTGAGTTAAAATTCCCGCCCGGATACTGAATGTAAAGGCGGTGGTAATTAGGGCAAAGCAACTTCCGTTAAATAAAGCAGCTTTGTTGACATTTTCGTTCATTAACATTAAGTTTAGTTGTTTAAAAAAAATATCTCAAAACATTTTGGAAATATAGGAAAAATATCCGCTCTTTTCTTTTCTATCGTTACCGCATATTGCCGATATTTTATCAACAACTTGTTCCCTCATGAGTAGAACAGGCAACCGGATCAAACCAGGAAGGTATATCCGATCTCAATCACAGGTAATATACCTCAGGGCCAGCCCTCAACCCCGGTTCTGCAGCGGCTACGGGGCCTCCTTCGGGCAGGATTGTTCGATTACTTCTTTTGCCCACTTCGTTTGCAGAAGGCTGTGTCACAAATAAAGGAAAAATAATGGTGTTCATTAACGCGGCTAAGGGAGAGAAGTGCATACTGCCTCACCATCATCCCGAACACTAAGGATGAAAAGAGGAAGCCGTATTACAAATACACCTGTTCAAAGAACACAAAACAAGTTAATCCATTAAGCATTATCGCAAACCGTCCTGTACATTTGATGGAATATTGTAATATTTCGAAAGATACTCACCGTAATGGCGCAATTCGGTATCTGCCAATGGCCGGCCATAAATAATAAACCGGGCTATCTCGCCCCGGAAAGACTCTACGCCCGGATGCTGGATGGCATCCCGCTCCTGGCCAATAGCGAGCATCGAAGCATCTGCATTAATATTCACCGGAAATATGCCTGCAGCATCCGGCTTCGAAAGGTCATTAACAAATAGCTCAACAATTACACTATCCGTCCCGGCCTGCATTCTCCCTGCGGCCAGATAATACCTGGCGGTATCGAGCGGACTGGTACTGCGTATACGGGGGTTATTATGGTCCCATCTTCCGAAGGTAATGCCATTGCGGGCTCCCGTCCATAAATAATTATCATCTGTAAATCCAGCCCAGAACCCTTCGTAATTCCCGCCATTTTTTAAGTTACCAAAAAACGAATTCACATCTTTCAACTCACCTGCCTGAACATACGGTTTCAAAACCGCGATCCAGGTAAACCCGCTACCGGTTATCAATGAGTCGAAAACGGTTTCGTTTTCATTCAATAATTCCTGCTGCTCAAAAGCAATACTGTGGCGCCCGTTGATGTTTTTTACATTTTTTAGTAACGATGGGCGGCCGGAGCCGGCCAGTTCCCTGCCTTCATCCCGCTTATTAAATGCCAGTTTGAGATTACCCGGAGCAGTACTATGCCATGTACGCAGTTTTTCCCCATCCTCTGTAACAACAGCCGAGTCGGCATTTAAGTCAACCAGAAAAGATGTTGCTGAAAAAATGATCTCTGTTTTTGTTTCGGGGAGTTGACAGGCATTTAGCCACAACAGAAAAAATATTGCTGCATCATACAGCCGGAGATTAAACCCATTCAATTTTTTTAAACAAAAGGCGGGGCTGCGCATACAGGTTCTATTTTCCTGTAATTTAACACACCTGGCGTAAATTATTCTCCATGTCTCCCAAACGCCGCTTCTGTTTCAAGGATTTTTGTTCCCCCATCAACTATCCTGAAACAAGCAACCAACCTAGTGGAGCCTCTCCAGGGAAGTGCCTACCGTTTCTTTTTGAACAACATGAAAGGTAATATCGTCTTCGGTGTAGTCGTATTCATGTTTGGAGGAAGTGGTAATCAACATTGAATTGTCGAAGCGTTTTATGGTACCGCCCTGGGGAAGGTCCATAGAGACCTGGTCTCGCCCGTTGATATCGGGCAACCACATCACAATGCCGTTGGGGAAGTAAATAGAATCGGCGCCTATCAATTGATATTGCTTTTGAGCATCGTAGGTGCTGTCCATGTAACATGTAAAAGGCCACTCCACCGGATCTTCATCCCCATCATCGCCAATATACAGTGTAAAATAATTGGAAGTGATCACATCGTACCGCAAGCCAACCCCGGCAATATCATTTTCGGTTACCACAATCCTGCCATCATTGTTATAGGTAACATAGTCTGCCTGCCACTTGTTTTTATAGGATACGCCATCTATTGTATAGGTCTTTATCATTTCTGATGAAACCGTATTAGACATAAATATCCACTCCCCCTTCCTATCGGAACGTAGATCTACTAACGTATCAATTTCCTTATTACAGGAACAACAAAAAGAAAAGACCAGGACAACGAGCAGAAAATAAAAACGCGACACTGATCGCATATGGTACAGGTTTAGTTAAGAGATGCTTGCCAGCAAAGAGATTCGTATTACACAGTTTACGTTATTTCCATCCTAATCGTTTGTGAAGAATTCAAAAATTAAGCCAAATCAACGAAATAATTTATTGTTATTGTTGCGATATGATAAAATCGGTGCCTGAGATTAAAAAGCACCTGTCTGTCAATCATCAACCCACCGCAAAGATAATGAATATGGGGCAGTTTGCCGGGCTGCACCGGAACTTCATTGATCCGCTCTTTCATACATCAGTAAATGCTGAATGGGCAACCCATCGTAGTGATAAAGCAGACGGAAACCATTGGCGGCAAACTCCTTGTTGAGTTGTTTGACGGTGCTTTTATGCAGGGGCTTAATCCGAATTTCCGGGTCTTCACCCTTATATTCCATCAACAAAATCCTGCCGGTTTTTTTTAAAGATTTTTTCAGGGACTGCAGCATTTCGTGCGGGTATTCCAACTCGTGGTACACATCTACCATAATGGCAAAATCCAAAACATTTTCGGGAAGGTTGGGCGACAGCGTATCTCCTTTAATGATTTCTACATTACGGTTATGCAGGGCCGCTTTTTTGTTTTGAAGATGGGCAATCATTTCATCCTGAATATCCACCGCATATACTTTACCCTGTGGTACCTTTTTGGCCAGCTTAAAACTGTAATATCCCGTGCCGGCGCCAATATCGGCCAAAACGTCTCCAGGCGCTATATTCATTTTCTCAATGGCCAGTTGCGTGTTTTCTTCACTCGGCCGTTGGTCTCTTTCCAGCCAGTCCGAACCGGCAGCGCCCATTACGCGGGCAATTTCTCTCCCAAAATAAAACTTTCCTATACCGTCCGAAGACGCCTTACCAAAAGTATATATACTACCGGGCTTTGCTTTCTCCTTCCCTCTATCCTGGGCCTGGCAGCCTCCGGTGCAAAAAACAAAATAAACATTCACCAGCAGGAAGATATATTTCATACGCTAATATTAATGCATTTCGAACAATAAGCCGAACCTCTTTCCGGGTATTGTTTTGCCAGAGATGGCTTTTTTAATTACATTTCAGTACAAAAAAAATACATGAAAAAGTTTGCCTTCCTTTTTTTCACTACCTGGGTTACCGGTTTTACCTATGCGCAGCACTATAAAAACTTTAAAGTGTCAGTTTATTGCCGTGCATATGAAGTAAAAAAAATGGGTGACACAACGGCCTATTTAAAGCCGCTGTGGAATGAAATTACCAGGCAGCTCAAAGTAGACAAAATATACCTGGAAACCCACCGCGACTTAAATATCGTAGATCAGCAAACACTGGATATTGCCAAAAAGTTTTTTAAAGATCGTGGCCTGGAGATTGCAGGCGGTATTACGCTAACCATCAGCGAACCCAACCGTTTTCAAACCTTCTGCTACAGCAATGCCGGCGACAGGAAAAAGGTGAAAGAAATATGTGAATACACAGCCCGGAATTTTGACGAATTTATACTGGACGATTTTTTCTTTACCAATTGTAAGGATGATGAAGCCATAAAAGATAAGGGAAACAGAAGCTGGACGCAATACCGCCTGGACCTGATGGCTGATGCCGCGCAGCAGATTGTTGTAGGTCCTGCCAAAGCAGCTAATCCAAAAGTAAAAATCATCGTAAAATATCCCAACTGGTATGAGCATTTCCAGGGACTTGGTTTTAACCTTGAAAAAGAACCCAAAATATTTGATGGCATTTACACGGGCACTGAAACCCGCGACGCGGTATTGAGTGCGCAGCACCTGCAGCCTTACCTCGGCTATAATATTTTCAGGTACTTCGAAAACATAGCACCCGGCAAAAATGGGGGCGGCTGGGTAGACCCTTTTGGGTCGAAATATTCGGACAGGTATGCGGAACAGTTATGGATTACATTGTTTGCCAAAGCGCCGGAACAAACCTTGTTCGACTTCGGCCAGTTAAACAGGCCGCTTTCGCCATCCGACCGGGCGCCATGGCAGGGCACGAATACGAGTTTTGATTATGATGAAATGCTGAAGCCGGTTAACTACAACGGCGGAACAGCTTCCAACGCCAGCACCATTGCAAGGGTTGCAGGCTATACTTTTGAAAAAGTGGACCAGTTCCTGGGAAAGCTCGGCAATCCCGTGGGCATAAAAAGCTATCGTCCGTACCATGCGAGAGGTGAAGATTTTTTACAGAATTATCTCGGAATGATTGGCTTACCTATGGACATCCGGCCGGAGTTTCCTGCGGAAGACAGCGTAATATTATTAACTGAAGAAGCAAAGTTTGATGAGCAGATTGTAAGCAAAATAAAAAGACAATTGACACAAGGCAAATGGGTGATCATTACATCGGGTTTACTAAAAGCTTTGCAGGATAAGGGCTTGAGCGATATTGCCGAATTAAGGGTTACCGACCGCAAAGCATTGGTTCAGGATTTTACCGCAGGAACCTTTAGGCTTATTCATACCGGTAAGCCCATTCTGATTCCACAGGTTGAATACCTCACGAATGATTCATGGGAGATTGTTTCGGGGATTGATGGTGCAAACGGCTGGCCGATTTTGCATGATGCCGACTATTCAACAGGTCACCTGTATGTGTTAACCATCCCGGACAACTTTGCAGACCTATACGACCTGCCCGCTGAAGTGCTAAATAAAATAAGATCGGTTTTAGGCAGGCAAATAAACGTGCAGATAGAAGGTGAATCGCAGGTGAGTTTATTTGCGTACGACAACAACACTTTTATTGTTGAATCCTTCCTGGATGAAGAAACGGAGATCAACATTCTTACAGCAGGTGAATTCCATACCATAACCGATTTAAATACAAACGACGTGTATACTGGCAAGTTGCGCAAGCCATTCAGGAGCTATACCGAAAAAAACATGCTTGAGAAAAACGTATATCCCATTACCCTAAAACCACATTCGTTCCGGGTTTTTAAGATTGAAAAATAAAAGAACCCTGCTTTGAATGAAAGCGGCTAAGGATGAAGGATGAATAGCGGATAAACATTATAATATATCCCGGTCTTTTATTTTATTGATCCTTATTT